>NZ_BKZR01000007.1:0-103160 GCF_008974225.1 Weizmannia acidilactici
ATCGACATTGACATATTTAGTAACGGTTTTGGTTGAAGCATTGGTTATTTTAGTTGATGATAAATATTGTGCACTGACATAGCCTGTTTTTCCCAGCGCCCTCACTTTAGACCAGCCATTCGCTGTTGAGTATACGGTAACACTCGTCCCTCTTGGCAGTCTTGCTAAAATGGATCCTTTCGTTGAGGCTTTTGAACGCAAAAGCAGTGAGGATCCTTGATCTACCTTTACGTATTTTGTTGCCGTTTCGGCAGCAACTGCAGCCGGATGCAGGAACTTGGTTATCGCATTGCCCGATGGTTTCTGGACAGCTTTCGTAAAAGCTGGGGTAGACATAACGGCAAAGCATAACGTTGGGATGACTAAACTTTTTTTCATCTCAATCCCCTTTCATAAAATTTTTTCAGGGCCGTAATCTCCAAAATTATCATCTGAGTGCCCTTTCAATCTATTATATCGGAAACCTCATGAAATTTTTAACAATAAATAGAGAAACAGGTATTTTCAATCTGAAACATAAGCGCTTCTATTTAAGGAATACAATGAATAAAAATAGAAGAAATGCGATAAGAAATAAAATTAGGATATAAATTTTGAATACAAAAGGAGCGTGAAACTTTGAAGAAAATCATGCTGGTCACTGGTATTCTGCTTTTAGCAGCTTTCCTTGTGTTTGTGAATTTACGGAAACCGTTCTCATTCGATGAAAAAAATACAACAGAGAAAAAAGAACATGCCGTTACAAAGGCACAAACCGTATCCACTGCCCCGAAAGCAGAAGAAGGAAAGCCGGCGCCGGATTTTGAATTAACGAATGTACGAGGACAATCCGTAAAGCTGTCCGATTTTAAAGGAAAAAAAGTAATATTGAATTTTTGGGCTTCCTGGTGTCCACCCTGTAAAGCCGAGATGCCGGATATGCAGAAGTTTTATGAAAAAAACCAAGATGTGGAGATATTGGCTGTCAATTTAACCAATGCGGAAACCAATGAGAACGCCCCATTAAATTTCGTGAAAAAAAACGGCCTTACTTTCCAAATCCTGTATGATCTAAACGGATCCGTCAGCAGCCGGTACAAGGCTTTCACCATTCCTACCAGTTATATTATTGATTTTAAAGGGATCATCACGCATAAAATCATCGGGCCGATGGATGAAAAAACGATGGCGGAGTTGACAGCGGATATAGAATAAAGAATAGGAAAAATGGATGACAGAAGAAGAATTATCCCTGAAAAAATGAGAAAGGGCTTATCGTTTGGCAAGCCCTTTTTTGGATGACATATTAAACGGATTTGCTGATTTTATCCAATACAGACAGGCCATTGCCAAATTTGCACATGGCGTCGCAGTCGCATCTTAAATCTTTAAATAAAATATACGAAATGGGTACAGAGTCGGCTTTCTTGAAAGAGGGCCTTAACAATTGGGCTTGGATTTCTTTTTCTCTTTTTTCCGGGGCCACTAAATAGAGCCGGCAATCTTTTTCAATAGAAAGGGAGAGATCATTGAGTCTTAAAATACCCGAATAGATGGTGGTGCTTTTTTCTACCTCAAAGCCGCTTACGATATTGTTTCCATTGCCCAGCCAAAGTACATCGATAAGGGAAATGGTACCATATACGGAAGGCGGGACATGATTTAACTCCAGGTGTTTAATGGAGAGCTCACCTAAACTTACACCGTTCCATTTTCTTTTATGGTCATTGCGTGCTATCCACACTTTGTAGCCTAAAGCCCGCCCTAATTTGGCAAGATCATATTGCATTTCTGAATGGGAGTTTTCCTCCGCCATATCTTTCTCTACTTCTTTATGTCGGCGTGCAATTGCTTTTACCTGCTTATCCAGTTCATTTTGTAATACAAGTTTTGCATTTTCATCGATGACTAAACGGTTCGATCCGATTTCAAATAGAAGGCCGGCGAAAGCGCCCAAATCTTTGGACAGCATGTTACGGTATTCCTGATTTTTAAAGAGAATAATCTCCCTCATTTTTAAATACTCAGGCCAGGAGCCGAGTTTAATTTTTTGGCTGAACAGCAAATTAAAGCCTTTCACAATGGCTGTATTAAACGGAGGAAATAAAGTCGGATGCAAAAAATAGATTATATTTGCAACAGCCGGTCCTAGCCCTTTTATGTTGTATCCATTCAATTCACGTATTTCATCCAAAACTTGTTTTTCATTTGTTGCATTCAGGCACGCTTTCAAAAACCGCCCGAACGCTTTTTTGTTTGCCTCATTTTCGTAAATATCCGGGATACGCAGTTTTGGTTTCCAAAAAAATGCATGGGCGGCGCCTTCAAATATTTGTTTCTGTTCTGATATCGCCGTCACTACCGTTTCTAAACTGGAACCTTTAAAATCATTTCCAAACTTGCCTTCTTCAATTTCATCTATAACCTTTGCCAGGCTTTTTCTAATGGACCGGAAAGCTTTTAATCTATCATCATTATTTAAGAACCAAGTGTGGTATACGGACTCGGGGTCATTTTTATAGGTGTTGATGATGTCTTCCATTGATAAAACTCCTTTTTAAAAATGGCAATTTTACTAAATTATACTAATATTATATCTAAAAAATAGAGGCGGGGAACGAGTGGTAAAGAAAAAATTTGTTACAGAGACAATTGATGATAAAAAATGAAGTAATCCACACTGTCTAATTATGAGATAAAAAATCTTTTTGGGTCCACAACCCCTTATACCCCACTCCCCAAACGGTGATCAAAGTATGATATACCGAAAACCGGCATTTCTCAGCTTGTTCTGGACGTTGCGGATATTCCTCGAAAAACAAAGAATTAGTTGGAAGCCATTACAGGCCAATATAAGCATGTTTAAGGAATTTTTTAGAAAAAGGTGATACATTAAGTATGAAGATCGAAATATAATTTGGAGAGCGAAAATTAAAAATGAAAGGATGCTTGTCTATGCATATGTGGTACAATGAGTACGGTGGATACGGCATGATGGGCGTTTTCGGGATGATTGGCATGATCGTCCAGCTGTTGATTTTCATATTAATTATTTATTTGATTGTAATTGGCATTAAAAAAGTAAGCGAAAAAGATTTCGGGGTTCATCCGAAAGAAGACCGTAGCCTGGAAATATTGCGGGAACGGTATGCAAAAGGCGAGATCACGGAAGAAGAATTTAAGAAAATGAAGAAAGACTTGGCGGAATAAGGGGCTGCAATTGGCTCCTTTTTCGTTAAATTTTATTGACAATATACCTATAGGGGTATAAAATGAGTTTTGTAAATACCAAGTTAAATAAAAATCAAATTATTTTTTGGTTTCCAATATACCTATATGGGTATTTAGACAGATCATTAGGAGGTAAATATCATGGCTGTAAAGAAAGTGATCATCGTAGGAGGTGTAGCCGGCGGGGCAACCGCTGCCGCCAGACTCAGAAGGCTGAGTGAAGACATCCAAATCGTTCTTGTGGAACGCGGTGAATACATCTCTTTCGCAAACTGTGGATTGCCGTACTATATCGGCGAAACGATCAAGGACCGCAGCAATCTTCTTGTGCAGACGGTTGAGGGCATGTCGAAACGGTTCAATATAGATATCCGCACTTTAAGCGAAGTAACAAAAATTGATCCGGAGAAGAAGGCTGTCACCATACAAAACTTGCGGACCAATGAAGTGTACGAAGAAACGTACGACAAGCTGCTCTTGTCCCCGGGTGCACGCCCGATTGTGCCGCCTGTTCCGGGGCTGGGAGAAAACAAAACGCTCTTTACGCTTCGCAATATCCCGGATACGGATCGCATCAAAAACTTTGTGGATCAGGAAAAACCGGAACGTGCAGTGATTATTGGCGGCGGTTTTATCGGCCTTGAAATGTCGGAAAACCTTGCACATCGCGGGATTCAAGTGACAATCGTAGAGATGGCAAACCAAGTGATGGCGCCAATCGATTATGAAATGGCGAGCCTTGTACACAACCATTTGAAAGAAAAAGGCGTCCGCCTTGTGTTGGAAAACGGGCTTCAAGCTTTTGCAAATGAAGGAAAAAAAGTGATTTTATCAGACGGGACAGAAATTGAAACGGATATGACGATTTTGGCGATCGGCGTCCGTCCGGAAAACCAATTGGCAAAGGATACGGGCCTTGCTTTGGGCGGGCGCGGCGGCATTGTTGTTAACGAATACTTGCAAACTTCAAATGAAGATATTTACGCAGTCGGTGATGCGGTAGAAGTTGTGGATTACATCAACGGAAACAAGACAATGATCCCGCTTGCGGGACCGGCAAACCGGCAAGGGCGCATTGCCGCCAATAACATCATGGGCAAAAAGGAAAAATACGAGGGGACGCTCGGCACTTCGATTGCAAAAGTATTTGACCTCTCTGTTGCGGTAACCGGCAATAACGAAAAAACGCTGAAACGGCTTGGCGTGTCATACGAAGTCGTCCATATTCATCCGAGTTCGCATGCCGGCTATTATCCGGGCGCCACGCCGATTTCCTTGAAACTGATTTTTGACAAAGATACTGGAAAAATTTTCGGAGCACAGGCGGTCGGTACGGACGGCGCTGATAAACGGATCGATGTCATTGCGACGGCCATTAAAGGCGGCTTAACTGTTGAAGATTTGACGAACCTGGAACTTTCCTATGCTCCGCCATATTCTTCTGCGAAAGACCCGGTCAACATGGCTGGCTATGTCGCTACCAATCTCATGAACGGGGAACTCGAACATGTCCAGTGGCATGAAATTGACAAGATCATTGAAGATGACGGGATTTTGATAGACGTCCGGGAACCGATAGAACGCGAATTCGGCCATATCAAAGGATCGATCAATATTCCGCTGAACGAATTAAGGGACAGGCTCGATGAAATTCCGAAAGACAAAACCGTTTATGTCAGCTGCCAGGTTGGTTTGCGCGGCTATTTGGCTACGAGGATTCTGAAAAACAACGGTTTTGACGTGAAAAACGTGGACGGTGGATGGAAAACATACTCCGGCGTGTTTGGAAGCAACATTGAAAATGACAGCAAAACGACTGTGAATGACAGAGGCGAAACGGAAGTTACAGGTGAAGTACAGGCGGATAAAGTACTGGATGTGAGCGGTCTGGTTTGCCCGATGCCGGTGATCCGCTTGAAAAAAGGCATCGAAACAATTAAAAGCGGCGAAGTGCTTGAACTGCATGCAACAGACAGAGGCGCGCTCAATGATCTTCCGGCATGGTCAAGAAATGCAGGCCATCAAATTTTGAAAACCGAACAAGACGGACCAACGATTAAATTCTGGATTCAGAAAAAATAATAGCGGAGGCGCAATATGACGATCTTAAATATTGTCATCCTGGTATTGATCGTGCTGCTTGTGATTCCCCGCCTGATCCCGGCAAAAGGGGTCAGGCAGATCACCACAGCAACGTTAAAGAATGAATTAAAAGATAAAGGGAAGCAATTTATTGATGTGCGAACGCCTGCAGAGTTCAAAGGGAACCACATCAAAGAATTTAAAAACATCCCTTTGCACCAGCTGGCCGAAAAATCCGCACAGCTTTCGAAAGACAAAGAAGTGGTGGTCATCTGCCGAAGCGGGATGAGAAGCAGCAAAGCATGCAAAATTTTAAAGAAACAGGGATTTAAGCAGATCACAAATGTAAAAGGCGGCATGTCAGCGTGGAGATAGCTTGGGATGCCAGATACCCCTCCCTGTATAATTCGGGCAGTCCACTGATAAATAGGTAAGAAGTGCTGATATGTATTGAATTTCCGCTGATATTTTCCAAAAACCGCTGATAAAAGCATGAGAACCGCTGATTTTTTATGAAACAGCATTGGAGATACCCCTTGTAAAACAAAAAGGAGAGAAGACAGATGAACAATGTAACAGTTTATACTACGACGCATTGCCCGTTTTGCGCGATGCTAAAAAACTTTTTAAACGGACAGAACATTCCTTACAGAGAAGTAAATGTGGAAAGGGACCCTGCGATGATGCGGAAACTTGTCGCAACAACCGGGCAGATTGGCGTTCCACAAACCGAAATCAACGGCAAATGGGTGATCGGTTTTGACCCGGAAGGCATTATGCAGGCATTACAAAATTGAGGAGAGATGAAACATGGGAAAAGTAGCGATCATTGCAAGCAACGGCGGATTGTTTGATGCCTATAAAGTATTTAACATTGCAACAGCAGGGGCAGCGTCCGACATGGAGGTGGCCATCTTTTTCACATTTGAAGGATTGAACCTCATCCATAAAGAAGTGCATAAAAATTTGCCGATGCCGGAAGGAAAAGAAAACTATGCGGAAGGTTTTGCGAAAAGCAACACCCCTTCTATTCCTGAACTCGTTGAAATAGCAAAAGACCTGGGTGTAAAATTCATCGCCTGCCAGATGACAATGGATGTCATGGGCCTGAAGAAAGAAGATTTTATCGACGGCACTGAAGTCGGCGGCGCTGTCACTTTTCTCGAATACGCAAAAGATGCGGATGTAACGCTGGCGTTTTGAAAAAGAGCGGAGACTCTCCCTCGAGTCCCCGCTCTTTTTTATTGAATTTCAATCCTTTTTCCGGATGAACCTTCTTTCGTTTTCTTCGGGATGTTGATTTTCAGGACGCCGTTATCAAGGGTGGCGCTGATTTCGTCTTCTTTAATATTGTCGACATAGAACTGCCGGACGAATTCGCCGTAGCGGCGTTCCTGCCGAATGACTTTATTTTTTTCGTCTTTGCTTTCTTCCATTTGGTCGCGTTTTGCGCGGATCGTTAAATAGTTATTGTTCACATCAATCGTAATGTCTTCTTTGGAAAAGCCAGGCAATTCCGCTTCAACGAGATAAGCATCTTCTTTTTCAGTAATATCTGTCCGGAACGAGTTGGCATTACCGTTGAACGGTGTTAAAGCATTTGTGTCAAACATATCATTGAAGGTCTTAAGCATACGTTCGAAAACATCTTCATTCCTTCTGAATGGCATTAAATCAAACATCTCAAAATCCCTCCTTCTACTTACACTATCATTATACCCTGCTGAAATCGGTTTAAAACAAAGATACTATTCAAAATAAATTTGTTCACAAAAGCGTCAAAACTTATTAATAGAACTCCTGCACAAAAAAACGTTAAGATGATACCGAACATAAAAATAACAAAAAGCAGGGGTAATATGAAAAAGAGAGTATGGATAACAGCCATTATCCTATTGGCTATCGTGATCATCGGGGGTGCCGTTTTTTACAGTTGGCACGTGAAAAAGAGCGCGGAGCAAAAAGACGCGCAGCATCCTGCACTGCCGATTCCGGCGGTGCTTAAAGACACCAATCCGGATCCGGATGTGGCGGATTTCACTTTAACCGCACAGCATGGCAAAAAAGAATTTATAGCTGGAAAAACGTCAACGACATACGGGTATAACGGCAATTATTTAGGTCCTGTGATCAGGGTGAGAAAAGGCGAAAAGGTCAATATGACAGTAAAAAACGACTTAAAAGAAGTGACAACGGTACACTGGCATGGCCTTCTGGTACCGGGTTCCGCAGACGGAGGCCCACATAATACGATTTTGCCGGGCAAAACGTGGAAAGTCAGCTTTACCGTAAGCCAGCAGGCAGCCACGCTTTGGTACCATCCGCACCCGATGGGAAAGACGGGTGAACAGGTTTATAAAGGCCTGGCCGGGCTGATTTATGTCGATGATCAAAATTCGGAGAAACTAGATATCCCGAAAGACTACGGAAAAAACGATTTTCCGCTCGTGCTGCAGGACCGCCGTTTTACGAAAAACGGGCAATTGTCCTATAAATTGGACATGAACGACCAAGTATTCGGCTTTCAGGGCACGACCGAACTCGTCAACGGCGTAATCCAGCCGCAATTGACAGTCAAACGCGGTCTTGTCCGCCTCCGGATTTTAAACGGCTCAAACGGCAGGACGTATAATCTGCACCTAAGCGGCAACCAAACATTTACGCAAATTGCATCTGACGGCGGGTTCCTTGCATCGCCGGTGAAAATGAAAAAACTGACACTTTCAGCCGGAGAGCGCGCGGAAATCCTTGTTGATTTTTCCAAGCTAAGAGACGGCGGTATGCTCCAGTTGAAAAACGGAAAAGAAACGCTGATGTATTTTAAAGTTAAAGGCAAATACACAAAATCTTACAGCGTCCCAAGGAAACTTGCAACCATTAAGAAAATCCCGGATTCAAAAGCGGTCAAAACCCGCAAATTTGTGATGAGCGGCATGGGCCCGAATGTCAGCATCAACGGCAAGCAAATGGATATGAACCACATTGATGAAACAGTGAAACTGCATTCCATCGAAATTTGGGAAATCAAAAACGCTTCAACTTCCATGGGGACGAAAAAAATGGTGCACCCGTTCCATGTCCACGGTGTCCAGTTCCAGATTTTGAGCATAAACGGCAAAACGCCGCCTGCAAATGAGCAGGGCTGGAAAGATACAGTGCTCGTCAATCCGGGAGATACGGTGAAAGTGATAATGCGGTTCCCGTTTAAAGGCATTTATATGTATCACTGCCATATCCTCGAACATGAAGACCTTGGCATGATGGGGCAGTTTGAAGTGAAATAAGCCAGAAAGGGAGTTCTCGCAAAAGTCCTTTTTAAACAAGAAAACCCGTTGAGAAATTACTTTTTCTCAAAGGGTTTTCTTGTTTAGAGCAAAATTTTCCCGAGGAAACGGTTCAGAGAAGCTTTGTCAGGATCATTAGAGCAAAAATCTCTGGAGAAACGGCTTTGAGAAGCTGTGTCACGACCGTTAGAGCAAAATTCCTACTTAAATGGGGCTTTTGGGACAGCTCCGTTACGCTTTCAGTGAAAAATCTTCTACTCCGCCAAATGTACCGCCAAATAAAACAGTGCAATGCCTTCCGCTGTTTTCGGATCAATGCCCGTGACTTCGGTGATTTGCTTCAGCCTGTAATGGAGCGTATTAATATGCACATGGAGCTGAGCGGCTGTTTCTTTCAGCGACAGGTTGTTTGCAAGATAGGCTTGCAATGTTTCTGCGAGGCCCGCATGTTCCTGCAGTTTCGCGATTGTTTTTTGCAAATACTCCTGGCGCGCCTCTTCCGACACTTCTTCTATCAGCAGATCAAGGAGCAGGTCTTCATAAAACACAATACCGCCTTTTTTTCCGGCAACTTTCAAAGCTTTCTGTGCTTCTTTGAACGACTGGCGGATCACATATGTATCGGCTGTTTTTCCGACCCCGACTGCGCAATTTGGCGCAAATCGCCGCTTAAAATCTTCCAATTGCCCATAAAACCGTTCTTTTGAAAACGGCGCTTCCACGCTTTTCAGCAGCAAAAACAACCCCGGACCCCAGTGCACAATCATGTCGCGGTCCGTTTCAATATAGGATTGCAGCCGTTCAAATATTTCTGTTTCCCCCGATGGCGGCACCGCCATTTTTAAAAAACAGCAGATGTGAGGCACCTGCATCGGAATCCCAAGCATCAGTCCCCGTTCAACGAAATGCTGGTCATACGCCTTTACTGTCGCCCATTCGTAGAAATATGCCTCGAGCCCCCTCGTTTTGGACTGTGCTTGTTCAGCATGGACGGTTTCCTGAATAATAAGCTCCGTCAGCCGGCGGATCAGCTCCGCATAATGTTCGACTTCTTTCGGATTGCCGGTGACGCCGATAACGCCAATCGTCCTCCCTTCGAACCGGATCGGCATATTGATCCCCATCCGCACCCCTTCCATTTGCGCCGCCATTTCTTCATCAATATACAATTTTTTGTTCGTTTGAAAAACTTTCTGTGCCCCCATATGGAAGTTTCCAATCCGGTCTTTTTGCGTCGAGGCCATGATCACCCCGTTTTCGTCCACAACAATAATATCCTCATCCATCACCGACTGCACTTCATTCACGATTTTTCCGGCAATTTTTGGAAACAACAGCATGTTGACCACCTTTGTATATAAATTTAAAAATCAACCAATAGTAACCGCTAAACTTTGTATTTTTATCTATATCATTCTTGCACTTTTAGCTTTATCATAAAATGAAGCACAAAACAATATTTTTCTCGTTAAAATATTGAAAATTTGCAGAACGGGGGGAAGGTTTGATGATTCAAGCCGATATAAAAGAAAAACTGCAGCAAATTGTTGGCCCGGAAAATTACGATGATTCGAAGGCGGGCAGGCTTGTGTATTCGTATGATGCAAGCCCGCAGTTTCAGTCAATGCCGGATGCGGTCGTGGCGCCGCGCAATAAAGAAGAAGTGCAGAAAATCGTAAAAATTTGCAACAAACACCGGATTCCTATTGTGCCGCGCGGGTCGGGCTCCAACCTTTGTGCCGGCACATGCCCGATAGAAGGCGGCATCGTGCTGTTGTTTAAGCATATGAACAAGATTTTGGAAATTGATGAAGAAAATCTGACGGTGACGGTGCAGCCCGGCGTCATTACGCTTGATATGATCAAAGCGGTTGAAGAAAAGGGGCTGTTTTACCCGCCGGACCCAAGTTCCATGAAAATCTCGACGATCGGCGGCAATATAAATGAAAATTCGGGTGGCTTGCGCGGCTTGAAATACGGTGTGACGCGCGATTATGTGCTGGCGCTTGAAGCCGTGCTCGCAAACGGTGAGATCATCCGCACCGGGGGCAAGCTGGCAAAAGATGTGGCCGGTTATGATTTGACGCGGCTTTTGGTCGGCTCGGAAGGTACTTTGGCCATTCTTACGGAAGCGACCTTGAAACTTGTGCCGATGCCGGAAACGAAAAAGACGATGCTTGCACTCTATCAGGATATCGAAGCGTGCGCGCAAACGGTATCCAATATTATCGCCAGCCGGATCATCCCGGCGACACTGGAATTTCTGGACCAGCCGACGCTGCAGGCGGTGGAAGCTTTTGCGCACATCGGGCTGCCTACGAATGTAAAAGCTGTGCTTTTAATTGAGCAGGATGGGCCGGAAGAAGTTGTTGAACGCGATATTGAAAAAATGGCGGAAATCTGCCGCGCAGAAAAGGCGGTGGATGTCCAGGTGGCAAAGTCCCCTGAGCATGCGGAAGCGCTGATGACGGCAAGAAGGACCGCTTTATCCGCGCTCGCCCGGCTGAAACCGACAACGATTTTGGAAGATGCGACCGTGCCGCGCTCGGAAATTGCAAAAATGGTTGTCGCGATTAATGGGATTGCCGAAAAATACGGGCTCAATATCGGGACATTCGGCCATGCTGGGGACGGGAACCTGCACCCAACCTGCCTCGCCGATATCCGGGATAAAGATGAAATGGAGCGGGTAGAAAAAGCGTTTGCGGAAATTTTCCAAAAAGCGATTGAACTCGGCGGGACCATTACCGGTGAGCATGGCGTCGGCGTAGCAAAAGCGCCGTATTTGGAATGGAAGCTCGGGCATACAGGCATTGAAGTAATGAAGGCGATTAAAAATGCGCTTGATCCGAACCATATTTTAAATCCAGGCAAAGTCTTTGCAAAAGAAACAAATCGTGTGGTGATGATGAAATGATTACAGCAGAACAACAAAAGGAAATTCAGAAAAAATTTAAAGAACGGATGGATCAGGATCAGCTGCTCAACTGCATGCGATGCGGCTTCTGCCTGCCGTCATGCCCGACGTATATTGAATCCGGATTCAAGGAATCCCATTCGCCGCGGGGGCGTATTGCATTAATGAAGGCGATGGTGGACGGAATAATTGAACCGGATGAAGATGTCGAACGCACATTGAATTTATGCCTCGGATGCCGGGCGTGCGAATCTGTGTGCCCGTCCGGCGTCAATTATGGGCATTTGCTGGAAGAAGCGCGCGACATTATCCAACAGAGCAAGAAAAAGAAGCAGTCCCTGCCGGTGAAAGTGCTCCGCAAAGCGGTTTTTGAAGAGCTGTTCCTGCATCAGAACCGGATGCGATTTTTAACGGGGCTGATCGGGTTTTACCAGCGGAGCGGCCTGCAAAAAGTGGCGCATGCAACCGGCGCCTTGAAGCTTTTGCCGAAAAACCTTGCTTCCATGGAAAAAGTGCTGCCGAAAATCCCGACGATGAAAGAAATGAAACATCGCCCGTCGCACTTGATGCCAAAAAAAGACGTGAAAAAACGCGTCGCCTTTTTTACTGGCTGCCTGATGGATACGATGTTTATGAAAACGAATGATGCGACGATGAAACTGCTCAAGATGGCAGGCTGTGAGATTGTCATCCCGCAAAACCAGGAATGCTGCGGCGCGCTGCACGGGCACGGCGGTGAGAAAGAAATGGCAAAAGACCTGGCAAAGCGCAATATCCGGGCTTTTGAAGATCTGAATGTTGACTATATTATTACGAACGCCGGGGGATGCGGCGCGTATTTAATTGACTACGGCAACCTTTTAAAAGATGACCCGGAATGGGCGGAACGGGCAGCCGAATTTTCAAGTAAAGTGAAAGATATTTCGGCTGTTCTTGTGGAATTGGGCTTCCATAAACGGAAACTCAGCTTGCCTGAGCAGGTAGTGACGTACCAGGATTCATGCCATTTGCGCAATGTGATGAAAACTTTTTCGGAACCGCGGCTTTTGCTGAAGTCGATCGAAAATGTTGAGTACCGGGAAATGAAAGAAGCGGACCACTGCTGCGGATCAGCCGGGATTTACAATATTGTAGAATCTGAGATGTCAATGCAGATTTTAGACCATAAAATGGAAAATGCAAAAGCAACACACGCCGAAACGATTGTCACCGCCAACCCGGGCTGCCTTCTGCAGATGAAGCTCGGCATTGAACGGTTGGGCTTGTCCGGAAAAGTGCGTGCAGTGCATATTGCGGATCTGCTGCTTGAAGCGGTGGAGGCTGAAGCTGAAGCGGCGGCAGTTATTAAATAATCGCGATTGATTAAGGAAGCCGGATCGACTGACATTCGAACCGGCTTTAATGGTATTCAACCCTCTTATGCGTACTCAGCGGGCGGATGTTTTGTTAGAATGAGAGTATGTGAATTTTGATACGGAGGGTTTAAAATGTTCGCAACTTTTCTTCACGGTTTTATCCTTGCTTTCGGGCTGATTTTGCCGCTCGGCCCGCAAAATGTATTTGTGTTTAACCAGGGGGCGCTGCAGCCTAATTTCACAAAAAGCCTGCCGGTTGTCCTGACTGCCTCGCTTTGTGATACAGTGCTGATCTCGCTTGCTATTCTCGGCGTATCTGTCGTGATTCTTGAATTTTCCTGGCTGCAAATCGTGTTATACGGCATCGGCTTTTTCTTTCTGCTTTATATGGGGTGGTCGATTTGGCGGGCATCCCCGGCCAAAGAAAGCGGGCACGAACATACGCTGCCCGCAAAAAAGCAGATCGCCTTTGCTCTCTCGGTTTCACTGTTAAACCCGCATGCAATACTCGATACGATCGGTGTGATCGGCACGAGCGCGATTGCTTACACGGGCAATGCAAGGTGGGCTTTTGCCATTGCCTGCATCGCCGTTTCATGGATCTGGTTTTTCAGCCTCGCCGTTGCCGGAAGGG
Organism: Weizmannia acidilactici; assembly: GCF_008974225.1. Lineage (NCBI taxonomy): Bacteria > Bacillati > Bacillota > Bacilli > Caryophanales > Bacillaceae > Heyndrickxia > Weizmannia acidilactici. The sequence goes on from NZ_BKZR01000007.1 coordinate 13,483, forward strand.
TCATGGGAAGTCTCGATACAACAGGAAAATGTCTCGTGCGCATCAACAAAATTTCAGCACTCGTGATATGGGGTGTGGCCGTTTTGATTGCGAAAGAATTTTTAAAAGCATTCCACTTGATCTGAAGACCTATTAAATCATGTTTCGACGGTGTTGTGTGCCAGGAATCCAGCCAAGCTGGGGTCTTTTTTTTTAAAACGGATTTTAAGATTATCTTAAGCTTTTCCCATTACACTCATTTAAAATGGAAAAGCCCGGATAGAAAGGATGGTTCGATGAATCAGATGTGATGTATTCTGTCGTTGTCCCGGTTTTCAATGAAGCAGAAGTCATTCAATTGACGAACCGGCGCTTGAAAAAAGTGATGGACTGGGCCGGCAAACGATGAACTTTTTTTGTCAATGACGGCAGCAGGGATGAAACAAAAGACAGGCTACATGATTGTCCGCGGCACATACGGGATACGCGAAATGAAACGCGAAACCACAAGCATCGGGCTCTTCAGCCAATAAAAAATACAGCAAAACAGGAGAATGAAGATGATAAGCAAATGGAAAAACCGGATCGATTGCTGGCTGGCAGCAATACTCGCCTTCTCAGCCGTCTTAAATTTTTACAATCTGCAAAATGCAGGTTCAAATGAATATTATACGGTTGCGGTCAAAAGCATGATGAAAAGTTTCCACGCTTTCTTTTATGCCTCATTCGACCCGGCCGGTTTTATTACGGTCGATAAGCCGCCGGTTGCATTATGGATACAAGTTTTAAGCGCAAAAATTTTCGGCTTGAGCGACTGGAGCGTGTTGTTTCCGGAAGCTTTGGCAGGCGTCCTCTCGGTATGGCTGATGTATGTGATTGTCAAGCCAAAGTTTGGGCGGACTGCAGCGCTCGTTTCCAGCCTTGTGCTCGCCTGTTCACCGATTTTTGTCGCGGTCGTGCGTACAAACAATGTCGACAGCATTTTGATTTTGACGCTTCTCATCGCAGCATGGGCACTGATGAAAGCCGCAGATCAGGCGGAGTTCCGTTACTTGTTGCTGAGCATGGCGCTGGTCGGGGTCGGTTTTAATATCAAGATGCTGCAGGCCTATATGGTTCTTCTTGCGGTTTATCTGTTTTACTTGGTCGCAGCAAAAGTGAATTGGAAGAAAAAAATCCTTCATCTGGCTTCAGCGACAGTCATTTTGGCCGTCGTGTCGCTGTCATGGGCGGTAGTTGTCGATTCAATTCCGGCAAGCAAAAGGCCGTATATCGGCAGCAGCCAAACGAACTCTGTGCTGGAACTTGCTTTCGGGTATAACGGGATCCAGCGGCTGACCGGAAACCAAAGCGGAGGAAATAAAGCGAATGCGGATAAAGCTTTAACATCCGCGCAAAACAGCAGCCAGTCTTCCTCAAGTACCGCGCAAAACGGAAATTCTGGCACAAATGCGCAAAGAAACATGCCACAAATGCGGAACGGGCAGACGGGCGGCATGTTTGGGACAGGCACGCCGAGCATTTTCCGCCTTTTTCAATCGGAGTTATCCGGCCAAATCAGCTGGCTCATGCCGTTTGTGCTGATGACTATGGTTGCGCTCGTTGTCAGCTGGCGGAAAACAAGGAAATTTACCATGCAGCATAAATTCGCTCTGTTCTGGCTCGCCTGGCTCCTGCCGATGATGGCGTTTTTCTCTGTGGCTCAATTTTTCCATCAGTATTATTTAAGCATGATGGGGCCTGCCATTGCAGCATTGGTCGGGATCGGCTGGACACTGCTTTGGGATTTTTACCAAAACGAAAAGGATTGGAAAAACTGGCTTCTGCCGGCGGGCGTGCTTGCAACGTTCCTTTTTGAGGCGCTCATCCTTTACCAAAATAAAGATTCCATTGATTCAATTTGGATTTTCTGTACAATTATGGCCGGGTTCGTGCTCGCCGTACTGCTGGCGATGAAGCACCAGCCGAAAACCGCCCGTATTTTTGGGATGCTCAGCCTTGTCGGAATGCTTGCCATGCCGTTTTACTGGACGGTGCTGACGATTGGCAAAACGAATAACGCATCCACGCCGATAGCCGGGCCGGGCTCCGCTTCATTTGGAAAGGGAATGGCGATGGCTCGGGATGGCAATGTGCAGGAGCCCGGCGGCATGGCAGGAGGAAGTTTTAACGGTGATATGAGTAACCGCGGCCATATGCAGCCGCCGAATTTCGGTTCTTCGCTGAATCAGGATGCGGGGACGCCGCCAACAGGGAATGCATCCCAAGCAAAACAAGGCAATTTTGGCGAAAGACAGGTCAACACCAAACTGCTTTCTTATTTGAAAATGCATTACAATGGTGAAACGTACTTTCTTGCAACGGAAAGCGCACAAACCGCCGAAGCATACATGTTGAAGACTGATTATGCTGTGATGGCAATGGGCGGCTTTTCCGGCAGCGACCCGGCATTGACGCCTGAGAAGCTCGAAAAAATGGTGAAGTCGGGCAAAGTGAAATATTTCTTAATCTCAGGTAACGATTTCCGCATGGGCGGCAGCCAAAGCAGCGTGACGAATTGGATCAAAACCCATTGCAAAAAAGTACCTGAGAGCGAATGGAAAGATAGTTCAAACAGCCAAACGAATTTTGGCGGTCACTTTGGTGGCATCGAAACGTTGTATGTATATGAGGGATAAATTTTACCGAAACCGGCTCCGGGGATGGGCCGGTTTTTTGATCGGGGAATTTGTCATTTACCTGCCTGAAAAACTGCAAACAATTGGATTTTTTGTTGAAACTTTCGCTAAAATTGTTATGATGAAAGAAACTTGAATGAACAGGAAACGGACAATATACTCATAAACGGGCGCCCAAGCTTGCATCTTATGAGGAGAACGGTAAAATGAATGGAGTGTCACGGATTGTTACTGGAAAATTTTTTACCAAACCGTCAAGTGAAATCGGTGCTAATGATCAAGCCGGAAGAATTAAAAAAGCACGGCATTAAAGCCATTATTACCGATTTGGACAACACATTGGTCGAGTGGGACAGGCCAAGCGCCCCTCCGAAACTCATCCAATGGTTCCAGAATATGAAAAAACATGATATCAAAGTAACGATTGTATCCAATAATAATGAAACAAGGGTAAAAACGTTTGCGGACCCGCTTGGCATCCCGTTTTTATACAAAGCGAGAAAGCCGCGTGGCAGAGCTTTCCGACAGGCGCTTGACATCATGGGTGTGAAAAAAGAGGAAACCGTTGTGATCGGCGACCAGTTGCTGACGGATGTGCTCGGCGGGAACAGAAACGGTTTTTATACCATTCTTGTCGTTCCGGTTGCGCAATCGGATGGATTTTTGACAAAATTCAACCGGATGATTGAACGGCAAATTATGGGCTGGTTCAGGAAAAAAGGTTATTTAACTTGGGAGGATTGAATTTGGAAAAACAGGCAGTGCATTGCATCGGTTGTGGGGTGGAAATCCAGACGGAAGATCCGGATGTTTTAGGGTACGCCCCGAAGTCTGCGCTGGAAAAAGAACAGGTCATTTGCCAGCGCTGTTTCAGGCTGAAACATTACAATGAAGTGCAGGATGTCCCTTTAACGGACGATGATTTTCTAAAAATCTTAAACCGGCTCGGGCAGGTGGACGCGCTGATTGTTAAAATTGTCGATATTTTTGATTTCAACGGAAGCTGGCTGCCGGGGCTCCACCGGTTCGTCGGGAAAAACCCGGTACTTTTAATCGGCAATAAAGAAGACCTTTTGCCGAAATCGGTGAAAAGGGCGAAAATGGTCAACTGGATGAAGCAGCAGGCGAAAGAACTCGGGTTGCAACCGGTTGATGTGCTGCTTGTGAGCGCGGCAAAAGGGCATTCAATTGATGAGGCGATGGCGGCGATCGACCATTACCGGAACGGGAAGGATGTGTATGTTGTCGGCTGCACGAATGCCGGCAAATCCACCTTTATCAACCGTGTGATCAAGCAGGCAACAGGGGAAAAAGATGTGATTACCACTTCTTATTTTCCGGGGACGACGCTCGATATGATCGGGATCCCGCTTGATGACGGGACTTCTCTGTTTGATACGCCGGGCATTATCAATCACCACCAAATGGCCCATTTTGTCGGCAAAAATGAATTGAAGGTGATAACGCCGAAAAAAGAAATCAAGCCGATGGTATACCAGTTAAACGAAAAACAAACGCTGTTTTTCGGCGGGCTCTCCCGTCTCGATTATATAAAAGGCGGCAGGCGCCCGTTTGTCTGCTATGTTTCGAATGCCTTGAAAATCCACCGCACCAAACTTGAAAATGCGGATGCATTGTATGCACGGCAGCTCGGTGATTTGCTGCAGCCGCCGGGAAAAGGGCGGCTGGCCGAATTCCCGGAGCTGGTGCGGTATGAGTTTTCCATTAAAGAGCGGAAAACGGATATAGTTTTTTCCGGGCTCGGCTGGGTGACGGTCAATGAACCGGGTGCGGTAGTGGCTGCGTATGTGCCAAAAGGCGTGCGTGTCATGCTCCGCCGCTCATTGATTTAAAAATGGAAAAGGCAGGAATGTTGGTCTTGCCTTTCTTCCGTTACAATAGGGAGTGAGAATTTTGGCAGAACTGTATGGGGTGATAGGCGACCCGATTGCCCATTCTTTGTCGCCTGCCATGCACAATGATGCATTCCAGGCACTCGGATTGGATGCGTATTACCATGCCTTCCATGTTACGCCGGACAATCTGGAAGCGGCTGTAAAAGGCATGAAAGCGATCGGGGTGGCCGGTTTTAATGTGACCATTCCGCATAAAGCGGCAATTATGCAGTATCTCGATGACATTGACCCGATCGCAAAAACGATCGGCGCCGTCAATACGGTCGTGCGGCGTAGCGGCAGATGGATCGGGTATAATACGGATGGTCCGGGTTTTCTTCAGGCGTTAAAGGAAGAAATCGGCCGGCCTTTAGCGGGCGATAAAGTGTTGGTCATCGGTGCAGGCGGGGCGGCAAAAGCGATTTATTATTCACTGTGCCGTGAAGGGGCGCAGCAAGTTGATCTATCGAACCGCACAAAAGAAAAAGCTGAAGCCATCCGAAATGCCAATCCTTACCCGTGCCCGTCGCAGGTGCTTACGCTGGATGAAGCAGAAAAAAATCTCGGAAGCTATACACTCATCGTGCAGACCACTTCCATCGGCATGTACCCGAAAACGGATGCGCAGGCAGTTTCCTTGGCAAACTTACAACCAGGTGCATTTGTTTCCGATATCATTTATAATCCTTTTGAAACGAAATTTTTAAAAGAAGCCAAAAAACGCGGCGCCCGGACGCAAAATGGCCTCGGCATGTTTATTTACCAGGGGGCGGTCGCTTTTGAAAAATGGACAGGCATTAAACCGGATACGGAAAGAATGAAAAGCATCGTGTTGAAACATTTAGGAGGAAATGTATGTTAACAGGCAAACAAAAACGGTTTTTGCGTTCTAAAGCGCACCATTTGAACCCGATTTTCCAAGTCGGAAAAGGCGGGGTGAATGAAAATATGGTGAAGCAGGTCAGCGATGCCCTTGAGGCGCGGGAACTGATCAAAATCAGTGTCCTGCAAAACTGCGAGGACGATAAAGATACGGTTGCCGCCGAACTTACGGAAGGGTCGCAGGCGGAGCTCGTGCAAATCATCGGCAATACGATCGTCCTCTATAAAGAATCAAAGGATCATAAAGAAATCGTTCTGCCTTAAGGTGGTCAGGTATGAAAAAAAGAGTGGGAATTTTAGGCGGAACATTTGACCCTCCACATATCGGCCATCTCATTATTGCAAACGAAGTGCTGCAGGAATTGGAATTGGATGAAGTGCGGTTTATGCCGAACCAGGAACCGCCGCATAAAGAAAAAACCGCCGGCGTGACGGACCTGGATCGGCTGAATATGCTGGAGCTTGCCACAAGCGGCCAGCCTGCTTTTAAAATAGAGACGATTGAAATGGAAAGGCCCGGACGCTCGTATACGTATGATACGATAGTACTGCTCAAGGAACGCGAACCGGACACCCAATTTTATTTTATCATCGGTGCGGATATGATCGAATATTTGCCGAAATGGCGGAACATTGACGCGCTTGTCCGGCTCGTCCGATTTGTCGGCGTCAACCGGCCGGAGCATTCGCATCAAACCGCTTATCCGGTACAGTTTGTTGAAATTCCCGAAATCCATATTTCCTCATCGCTTATCCGCGCGCATTTGCAAAAAAAACGGTCGGTCAAGTATTTAATTCCGGATGCGGTGTGGGAATATATAAAGGAGCATCATTTATATGGAACGTGAGAAAGCATTGGAACTTGTCAAAGCACAGCTGACGGAACGCCGCTACGCCCATACGCTCGGTGTAGTGGAAACTGCCGTCCGTCTGGCAAAAAAATACCATGCAGATGAGAAAAAAGCAGAACTGGCGGCGATTTTCCATGATTACGCAAAGTTCCGCCCGGTGGATGAAATGAAGAGAATCATAATAGACCAAAAGATGGATGGACGGCTGCTTGCTTTCCACCATGAACTTTGGCATGCCCCGGTCGGCGCGTATTTGGTGGAAAAAGAAGCCGGGATTACTGATCGGGAAGTACTCGATGCGATAAAATATCATACAACCGGACGGGCAGGCATGACGAAGCTTGAGAAAATTGTGTATTTGGCCGATTATATTGAACCAGGGCGCAATTTCCTGGGGGTGGATGAAGCCAGGCGGCTTGCTGATGAAGATTTGGATAAAGCGGTGTTGTTTGCGGCGGGGCATACGATTGAATTTTTGATCAGCAAACACCAGACCATTTTTCCGGAAACTTTTGCGTTATACAATGATTTAGCGATGAAGAAAGAAGGGAAATGAATTTGGACAATCAGGCATTATTAAAAACAGTCGTGAAAGCTTGCGACGATAAACGCGCGGAAGATATTGTCGTGCTGGACATGCGGGGGATATCATTAATTGCCGATTATTTTCTCATTTGCAACGGCAATTCCGATAAACAAATCCAGGCCATTGCCCGTGAAGTAAAAGAAAAAGTCGAAGAAGCAGGGCACATGGTTAAACGGATTGAAGGATTTGAAGAAGGAAAATGGGTGCTGATTGACCTCGGGGATATTGTGGCCCATATTTTTAACCGTGATGAACGGAATTATTACAATTTGGAAAGGCTTTGGGGAGACGCGCCATCCGTCAGCATTGAGAGCGTGCTGTCATGAGCTATGAAGATTTCGCCTATGTGTATGACGTGTTAATGGAAGATGCACCTTACGCGGATTGGCTGCGGTGGATTAAAGCACAGCAACAGCAGTATGGCATTACAGGCAGGCGCATCCTTGACCTTGCCTGCGGGACAGGCGAATTGTCGGTGCACCTCGCCAGGGAAGGCTACGATGTAACCGGTGTGGACTTGTCGGAGAACATGCTCGCTGTTGCCAGCGAAAAAGCGCTTGTAGAAAGCTTGTACATTGTTTTTCTCCAACAAAACATGTGCATGCTTGAAGGCCTTCATGATTTTGATATCGTGGCGGTTTTCTGTGATTCGCTGAATTATTTGGAAACGGAAAGCGAAGTCAAAGAGACGTTCCGGCATGTGTATGGGGCACTCAGGCCTGGCGGAATGTTCCTGTTTGACGTGCATTCCATTTATAAAATCGACCGGTTGTTCCAAAACCATACGTTTGCCGATAACGGAGATGACGTCTCCTATATTTGGAACAGTTTTCCCGGCGCCTACCCGCATTCGGTTGAACATGAGTTAAGTTTTTTTGTTTTTGATGAAAAAACTGGCCTGTATGAACGGTTTGATGAATTGCATAAGCAGCGCACGTTCCCGGTTGAAACATATGGGAAATGGCTTAGAGAAGCCGGCTTTGAAGTAAAATCGCCTACTGCCGATTTTAAAGCGGAAGCGCCGGGGCCTGAGAGCGAAAGGATCTTTTTTACGTGCATCAAACGGTAGAAAAAGGCATTCTGTTTTGCGGCAGAATGCCTTTTTTGCAAAAAAATTTAAAAAGATGTGCAGGAATATGAAAGAAAATGTCGAATCATTATTATATGCCGAATTGCCTGGCAACTGCTTCCATGTCCTCTTTAAATTTTTCGTGCGTCGCTTCAAAGAGCTTCTCGAACATGCCATCAGTTTCTTTTTCGAGCACTTTGATGCCTTCCCCGGTAATACCACCTTTTACGGTCACCTTTTCCTGCAATGCAGGCAGTGTGTAAAAATTTTGTTTTAACAGCTCCCCCACCCCAACCAGCATTTCAGCAGTCAGTACCGTAGCGGTGCCCCTGTCGATGTTTGTTTTATTTACGGCTCCTTCCACCATTTTTTGCGCCAAAAAGCTGAAAAACGCGGGGCCGCAGCTGACAAGATCGGAGGCAACCCTCGTAATCTGCTGGCCGATTTCAATCGGCTTCGAAATTTTTGAAAACAATGCGGTTAATTTTTTCCGCCATCCATCTGTGCACTGGCTGCCGAAAGTCAATAATACGGCCCCCGCTAAAGCCCTGTTCGTAATGCTAGGAATCGCTCTTGCGCATGAGCAGGGCACAACGGAAGCGAGCTGTTCAACCGTAACCGGGCTCGTAATGCTTACGAGGCACTGCTCTTTTCGGAAGGCAGCCCCGTACCTGCTCAGAATGCCGTGCATATCAAGCGGTTTTACGCACAGTAAAACCAATTCCCCATTCCGGATGACATCTTTTATATTTCCAACCCGAATGCCAGGATATTTATTTTTCAATAATTCGGCTTTTTCAGGTGTTCTGTTCGTAATCCATAATTGCGAAGGAGTAATGGCACCGACATCAATCAAAGCTTCGATTAAAATGCTGCCCATATTACCCGTCCCGATCACTCCAATGTTCATGATGGCTTTCCCTCCTTCAGCTGCTAATTCTTTTAGCATTCCATAACAATATATGTGGAATGAAGACCGGATATGAAAAAGAGGTGAACCGTTTTGAAAGAGTTTCTTTCCAAGTACCGCTGGCATGCTACGGCAGCGTTAGCGGCAATCAGTATTGCAATATTGTTTTATTTTAGCCAAAATAAAAACATGGACAGCACTGAGCAGAAGTATACCCCGTCTGAAACGGCTGTGCAGCCCGGGGCCGGAACGTCTGCCGGGGATACCGCCGGGGCGCAGTCCGGTGCAGCGGAGGCGCAGGTTCCTGATGAAATTTACGTGGATGTGAAAGGGGCGGTCAAACATCCCGGCATATACAAAGCGGATATGGACGAACGGGTATACGATCTCATACAAAAAGCGGGGGGCTTTGAAAAAAATGCCGACCAGTCCCAGGTGAACCTCGCACAGAGAGTGAAGGATGAAATGGTGATCCAAGTGCCGGAAAAAGGCAAAAAAACTGTTCCGGCCCAGCCGGCGGGAACGGCTTCCGGCACTGCAGCGCAGCCTGCTTCTGATGCCGCTTCCGGAACTCCCGGGGAGGCGGCCGAAAAAATCAATATCAATACAGCCGACGAAGCCCAGCTTGAGACATTGCCCGGCATCGGCCCGTCAAAGGCGCGTGCGATTATTGAATACCGCGAGAAAAACGGGCCTTTCCAAAAACCAGAAGATTTGAAAAATGTCTCAGGGATTGGGGACCAGACGTTTGCCAAAATTGAAAGTTCAATTACACTGCAATAAAAATGAGTGAAAAGGAGTAGAAATCTATGGACCGGATTTCCTGGAACCAGTATTTTTTGGCGCAAAGCCATTTATTATCATACCGGAGCACATGTTCAAGGCTGGCTGTAGGGGCTACAATTGTCAGGGACAAACGGATTATCGCAGGCGGGTACAATGGCTCCATCGCGGGCGATGAACATTGCATTGACAAAGGGTGTTATGTGATTGACGGGCATTGTGTGCGGACGATCCATGCCGAAATGAACGCGATTCTCCAATGTGCAAAGTTCGGAGTGGCGACAAAAGATGCGGAAATTTATGTGACCCATTATCCGTGCCTGCAATGCACGAAAGCGATTATCCAGGCCGGCATTAAATCCGTCTACTATGCGCAGGATTACCGGGTCCACCCGTATGCTGCGGAACTGTTTGAAAAAGCGGGCGTCCATGTCGAACATGTGGCGTTTCTGCCGGAATCTTTGGATATCCATGCAAAGGAAAAGGCCGAGCTGGTTGAAAGGTTGTTTATGATTGCAAAAGACCATGGCGCGGATGCCGAAGAATTAAAAAATTTGCGGGAAGAGGCTGAAGCTTTGTTTGCGGGCGGATTTTTGGCGGAAACCCGGCATGTTCCAAAACCGTAAGGGCGGACGGCAGGATGAAAGGAAAATGGCTGTTTGCGGCGCTCGCGTCTTTAAGCGGGGCGCTCGCAGGCCTTCATGCGCCGCTTCTTCTTGTTCTGTCCGCCCATTTGGTTTGGATTCGCATCTTTATGCTGAAAAAGAGGCCCGTTATCCTCGCATCTGCCGCCCTTTACGGGCTGGGGTTTTTTAGCGGTTTTTGGCAATCCGCTACCTCCCATACAGTGCTTCAAGCCGGTAGCGCCCAATTGACCGTCCGTTTCAAAGATTATCCGAAAATAGACGGAAACCATATCAAAGGCACGGCGGATGCCGGAAAAGAAAAAATCCTATTCCAATATTATGCAAATCAGGAAACGGATTTGGAAAACTTAAAAAACATAATTTCCCCCGGAACGATTTGCACGGCTGGAGGGGAACTGGAAGCCCCGGAGCCGAACCGCAACCCCTCTATGTTCAATTACCGCGAATATTTAGCCCATCAGCATATCCACTGGATTTTTCAAGCGGACCGTATCCTTTCCTGCGGCAAACCACCCCATCAATGGAGAAGCGTTTTTAAGCAAATTCGCCATACTCTCCTGCTTCAAATCGAAAATACTTTCCCGGAACGTACAGCGCCTTATGCGGAAGCGCTTTTGCTCGGCGAACAGGAAAATTTTGACGACAGTGTTTACCAGCTTTACCAAAGGCTCGGCGTCGTCCACCTGCTGGCGATTTCCGGGTTGCACGTGCAATTGGTAGCGGGCGCATGCTTTTATCTCTTGATCCGGATCGGCATAACAAGGGAACGCGCTGCCATCTGTTTAATGTTGATCCTGCCGGTGTATGCGGTGCTGTGCGGGTTGAATCCGCCTGTTTCACGGTCTGCCGCGATGTCGGTTCTTTTGCTTTTATCCGCCCAAAAAAAGCTCCCGGTCGGCATACTTGATGCTTTATCGATTTGTTTTATTTTATTTTTGCTGAAAGATGTTTTTATCCTTTACAATATCGGTTTCCAGCTGTCATTTGCCGTTTGCCTTGCCCTTTTGCTTTCGGGCGGCATTTTAGAAAACATGCGGGGTGCGTTGAAAAAAGGGCTTGCCATTTCTTTCATTTCCCAATTGGCGGCTGTGCCGGTCCTCTGTTATTCTTTTTATGAGTTCTCCGCCATCGGCTTGCTTTCCAATCTCGTTTACATTCCATTGTACACTTATATATTGCTTCCGCTTGCTGTTTTGGCGTTTGCCTCAGAATGGCTTGCTCCGCCGCTTTTTTCGTTTTTTTCTTCATGTTTCAACTGGATGGTTGCCCTTTCAGAAAAAATGGGGGAAATGATCGATACGAGGTGGTCCACCGTTTTAACCGGAAAGCCGCCGCTTTGGGTGCTGATCCTTATAGCAGCGGCGATTGTGTATGGCTTTGTCTTGATGGAGGGAGGAAAGAAAATCATCCGCTCCGTGCTGCCGCTTGTTTTTATTATTTTTTGCTTGATCTTAAGCGAAAATCATCCGCTTTTTGGCGAAGTTACATTTATTGATGTCGGGCAGGGGGACAGCATTTTAATCCGGCTTCCGCTGGGGAGGGGAACCTATTTGATCGATACAGGGGGAACTGTGCAGTTTGAGAAACCAGCTTGGAAAAAAAGAAAAAATCCGTTTGAAGTTGGTAAAGATATTGTTGTCCCGTTTTTAAAAAGCAAAGGAATTGGTACGATCGACAAATTGATTTTAACGCACAGCGATGAAGACCATATCGGGGGTGCGGCGGCGGTTATCCGGTCATTGCGCGTCAAAGAGATCCATATTTCGCCCCATTCGTGGGAAAAGCCGTTAATGCGGAAAATGCTCGCTCATGCTGCACAAAAAAAGATTCCAGTTTATGAGATGAAAAACGGGAATGGATGGCGGAACAATTTCGGCGTTTTCCAATATGTCTCGCCGTTTGACAGCAAGTATGAAGGCAATAATGGCTCGCTTGTGCTTTACGCCGCAATGGGCGGGAAAACATGGCTTTTTACGGGGGATCTTGAACAGGAGGGGGAGGAAAAGCTGGTTGCGGCATATCCGGCATTGCACATTGATGTGCTGAAAGCCGGTCACCACGGCAGCAAGACCTCTACGGGCGAAACGCTGCTGCGGCAGTATAAGCCCTCGGTTGTGGTCATTTCCGTAGGGAAAGATAACCGCTTCGGGCATCCAAACCAGGAAGTAATTCGGAGACTCAAGAAAGCGCATGTGTTGATTTTCCGCACGGATGAAGACGGAGCGGTACAGTACCGCTTTTTCAAAGAAAGGGGAACCTTTTTAACCGTCCTTCCATAGTATAAAGTAGCTTCAAGAAGAAAGATGGCGCAAAAAAACCCGGCCGAACCGGCTTTTGCCCTGCCGGATTGCGCCCGGGCCCTTTAGTTTTATTTCCCGATGATGTCAACAGCTGTGGCAATGATAAACATAACGGCAAAAAATAAAAAAGAGACGAGAAACCCTGCAGCGGAGTCGACGACATCATTTGTTTTCGACTGGACATCCTGCTCGAATTCGTTCATCTAATCCCCCCTTTGTTTTTTAGATTATATTATAATTTCTGAATCATTTCTACAAATTTTTGGGTGCCAGGAGTTGTCAATCATAGCCCTGGGCCTTCGGGTGACAATAAAGGTAAAGGGGTCCACCGTTAATGGGAAAGCATCCTGGGACTTTTCCATTAGCGTTTATATAGATAAAGGGGATTTCTTACAAATCCCCTTTTTCATTTGTTTTCCTTGCAACGGAGCGCCAGTTTTTATACCATAGGAAGTAGAGCAGTTTGGGAGCGAGAAGAATGGACGAGTTATGGAAAAAAATCGAACGGGGGCAATTTTCCCCGCTTTATTTATTGTATGGCACGGAAGATTATTTAATACAGGAAACGAAAAATAAATTGATTGGGCATGCCCTTGCCCCGGAAGAAATGGATTTTAACTATGCTTCCTATGATTTGGAAGAAACGCCGGTCGAAACGGTTGTTGAAGATGCTGAAACTTTCCCTTTTATGGGGGAGAGAAGAATTGTGATTGCGCATCACCCGTACTTTTTAACCGCCGAAAAGCCGAAGCAGAAAGTGGAACACCAATTGGACAAGCTGGAAGCATATGTTAAGATGCCGGCTCCTTATTCCATTTTGGTGCTGGTTGCGCCTTATGAAAAACTGGATGAGCGGAAAAAACTGGTGAAGCTGCTCAAAAAACAGGCAACTGTCGGGGAAGCCAAAAAATTAAATGAAAGGGAGCTGAAAGAATGGCTTGTTGGCCGCGCCGGCGGAGAAGGCTGTCGGATCGGGAAGGAAGCGGCTGAACTCCTGATTTCGCTTGCCGGCACGGATATGAGTGCCCTTGCCAATGAAATGATGAAGCTGTGTTTATATGCGGGCAAGGGAAATGAAATATCATTGGATATGGTAGCCGCTTTAACAGCGCGGTCGCTTGAGCAAAATGTGTTTGAACTTGTGGAAAAAGTGGTCCAGCGTAAAATTGATGAGGCGCTCCGGATCTATTACGACCTTTTAAAGCTCAACGAAGAACCGATAAAAATTTTGGCGCTTATTTCGGGCCAGTTCAGGCTGATTTACCAGACGAAAGAACTGGCGAAGCGCGGTTACGGACAACAGCAAATCGCTTCCTATTTAAAAGTGCATCCTTACAGGCTAAAATTGGCGGCCGGGCAGGCCAAACTGTTTACACAGGAAGAACTGAACCAAATTATGTCGCTGCTTGCAGACAGCGACTACGAAATGAAATCCAGCGGCCTGAAAAAAGAAATGATTATTGAAATGTTTTTGTTTAAACTGCATGGGATGAAGGCAGGAACAAAATAAAAAAGACGCGCAATCGGCGTCTTTTTTATTTTTTACGCTTGTGCGGAGAATTTTTTCATCAAGCGTGCTTTTTTGCGGTTTGCGGCATTTTTATGGATAAGACCTTTAGATGCAGCTTTGTCGAGATGTTTTATCGCATTCACTAAAAGTTCTTTTGCATTTTCGTCGTTATTCGCAGCAGCAGCTTCGAATTTTTTCACTGCAGTACGCATGGCGGATTTTGCCGCTGTGTTTTGTGCATTATTTTTTTCGCTGACTTTTACGCGTTTGATTGCGGATTTAATGTTTGGCATTTCTTTCACCTCCTGCGAGCAAAAACATCTTTAACTCGTCCACATGCACTATAGAACAAATGATATTGTAACAAATGGAAAGTGATATTGCAATACATTGTACAACAATTTGCCGGTTTCCGAATGGTTTGTCCGGATTAGGGAAAAACAATGGTAAAAACATTGAAGCGCCAAAGGAGGAAACCGAATGGATTTGAGTATTTATTCCGTCCGGACGGATTTAGCGATTGAAGCCCGTGATCTGGCCGTTGAAGAAAAAATCAAAAATAAAGAAAGCGGTGAGCTTGAAGGCGTCACGGTGGAAGAAAGGACTGTAAACGATATGAAAGTCACCACCGTGAAGATATCGAAAAAAGGGGAGAAAGTGCTCGGAAAAAAAGCCGGAAATTATCTTACGATTGAAGTGCAGGGCATCCGTAACGGGGATACGGAAGTCCAGCAAAAAGTGGAAGAAGTATTTGCGGAAGAATTTAACCGGTATTTAAAAAATTTGAACATCAAGGAAGATGCGAGCTGTCTTGTCGTGGGGCTCGGGAATTGGAATGTAACGCCGGATGCGCTCGGCCCCCTTGTTTGCGAAAAAGTTCTTGTGACGCGCCATTTGTTTAAGTTGGAGCCGGAAAGCGTTGAATCCGGCTACAGGCCGGTGAGCGCGCTTGCCCCTGGCGTGATGGGGCTGACCGGCATTGAAACGAGCGACATTATTTTCGGCGTCAGTGAAAAAACGAAGCCGGATTTTATCATTGTCGTGGATGCACTGGCGTCCCGCTCGCTGGAAAGGGTCAATGCCACCATACAAATTTCGGATACAGGCATCCAGCCTGGGTCGGGCATCGGCAATAAAAGAAAAGAGCTGTCAAAGGAAACGCTCGGGGTGCCCGTGATTGCGATTGGCGTTCCGACCGTTGTCGACGCTGTGACGATTACGAGCGATACGATCGATTTCCTTTTAAAACATTTCGGGAAAGAAATAAGAGAGTCGTCGCGGCCGTCGCGGGCACTTGCGCCGGCAGGGCTTACATTCGGTGAGAAGCGGACCCTGACGGAAGAGGATATGCCGGGGAGTGAGGCGCGGAAAATGTTCATGGGGATGGTCGGAAATTTGGAAGATGAAGAAAAACGGAAGCTGATCCATGAAGTGCTCGCGCCGCTCGGCCATAATTTGATGGTAACGCCGAAAGAAATCGATGTATTTATCGGGGATATGGCAAATCTGTTGGCAAGCGGACTGAATGCGGCCCTGCATTCATCCGTCAACCAAGAAAATACAGGGTTTAAGACGGGATGAAGAGAGGGCGTTTTTCCCATGCCGGAGAAGCGCCCTCCGCATTTCGGGATGTCCAGCTGCTGGCGCTATCGGCTGGCGGATTTTCCGGCCGCTTCCCTACGATTAGTCAATATCGGCTCGATACCTCGCCATGTTTCCTTTATCCCAGTCAGGAGTCTAAAATATCCGAACGCCGATAATCAAGCGCCCTCCGCATTTCTTCGTTCTATTCTTTCTATGAAAGCCATAAGATTTATTAGATAGTAATAGACTTGATTGGAAAGGGTGGGACGATGAAACTCGGCAGGCAATCCAGCCATTTTTTTATTCTCAATCTGACAAGTATCATTCACCTGATTTCCATTGTCATCATGTCCCTGTTGCTTGTGTTTATATTAATCGGCACGCTGACGTCATTAAAGCCGGGATACCGTGTGTCGTCTTCCGCTGTCAATGAAGCGGCAAAACATTTTTCAAGCAAAACATTGTACAAGTACTTACTGTCGGACAGCCAGCTGCTTGTGCACAACTTTCCGGTTCAGGACGAGCGTCCGGTCAGCAATCTTGTATTTGAAATGTTGACCAACATCCGTTTTGAAGATCCGCGCAGTTTTCTTGGGCGCGAGCTGCCCGGCTTTGAAATCTTTGACAGCAAAATTTTAGTGGCCGGCGATGGCGCTAATTATACAAATGTGCCGATCGAATCCGTCCCGCCCGACAGTGCTTTGAAAGCAAAAGACCCGGCAACGCAAAACACGGATCAAATTGATGATAAAAGCAGCAGTGATGAAGCCAAGCAGCCTCCCGAAAGGACAACCGGCGGAAAAAAGCGAGTATTTATCTATTTTACGCATACGCATGAATCTTACTTGCCATATTTAAAAGGCGTTACGAACCCGAATCTGGCCCAGCACTCGAAAATCAACGTCACGAAAGTCGGTGAAAAGCTGGCACAGGACTTGGAGGACAGAGGGATCGGCGCCACCTCCAGTACGACCGATATTCAAAAATTGCTCGTCCAGAACCATATGGACTATACCCAGTCCTACCAGGAATCGCGGACCGTAGTTGAAGCTGCCATGAAAAATGACCGCGATCTCCAGTATTTTATCGATGTCCACCGCGACTCAAGAAGAAGAAAAGATACGACAGTAGAAATAAACGGAAAATCTTACGCAAAAATCGCTTTTATTATTGGCGGGGAAAACCCGAATTGGGAAAAAAATGCAAAGCTTGCCGAGGATTTGCACAACCTGATTAAAAAGAAATATAAAAATTTATCAAGGGGTGTCATCTTGAAAAAAGGCGCGCTCACAAACGGAAAATTCAACCAGGATTTATCGGGGAATTCTTTTTTGATTGAAGTCGGGGGCGTCGATAACACATTTGAAGAGATGTACCGGACGATGGATGTATTTGCCGATGTGTTTGCCCAATATTACTGGCAGGCGCAGAGCGTGAGTGGTTCCGGTTCTGCAGAAACAGGGAAAAATTAACCGCCGGCAATGGGCGGATTTTTCTTTTGTTCCATGGGCAGCTGTCGCGAATAGCAGGAAAAGAGGGCCGCGCTATGTACGGAGCGGTTGCCGCGGCAGATTGCGGGTGAGCTTACCCCGCCGTCGTTTTTCATTGAATGTCCGTTTCCCTGCTGATATAATCAAAAATAGTGTACATGTGCCGAATACAGGAGTGAATGATATGATGAACCGTAAAGAAAAGCTAGACAGGCAAAGGAGGATCCGAAACTTTTCCATAATTGCCCATATCGACCATGGGAAATCGACTTTGGCCGACCGCATATTGGAAAAGACGCATGCGTTAAGCCAGCGTGAAATGAAAGACCAGCTCCTTGATTCGATGGAATTGGAACGCGAGCGCGGCATTACGATTAAATTAAACGCCGTACAGCTTAAATATAGAGCAAATGATGGAGAAGAATATATTCTCCATTTAATTGACACCCCGGGACATGTCGACTTTACATATGAAGTGTCGCGCAGCCTCGCCGCTTGTGAAGGTGCGGTGCTCGTTGTGGATGCTGCGCAGGGGGTGGAGGCGCAGACGCTCGCGAATGTATACCTCGCTTTGGACAACAATCTTGAAATTATTCCTGTCATCAATAAAATTGACCTGCCTTCCGCCGATCCGGAACGCGTCCAGCAGGAAATTGAGGATGTGATCGGCCTTGATACGTCGGAAGCTGTGCTTGCATCCGCCAAAGCCGGGATCGGCATTGAAGATATTTTGGAACAAATCGTCGAGAAAGTGCCGGCGCCTGAAGGTGACCCTGATGCTCCGCTGCAGGCGCTCATTTTTGATTCGCTGTATGATTCCTACCGAGGCGTCATTGCTTATATCCGCGTGATGCAGGGGTCGGTAAAAGTCGGCGATAAAATCCGGATGATGTCAACCGGCAAAGAGTTTGAAGTGACGGAACTCGGCGTCAGCACCCCGAAGCCGGTATATGTCGACGAATTAACTGTCGGTGATGTCGGATTTTTGACTGCATCGATCAAAAATGTAAAAGATACGCGCGTCGGGGATACGATTACAAGCACTGTAAACCCTGCGAAAGAGCCGCTTCCGGGTTACCGGAAAATGAACCCGATGGTTTACTGCGGCCTGTATCCGGTCGACAGCGCCAGATTTAACGACTTACGGGACGCCCTTGAAAAACTTGAATTAAACGATTCCTCACTGCAATATGAGCCGGAAACATCACAGGCGCTCGGCTTCGGCTTCCGCTGCGGTTTTCTCGGCCTTTTGCACATGGAAATTATCCAAGAGCGGCTTGAGCGCGAATTCAATATCGACCTCATTACAACTGCCCCGAGCGTGATTTACAAAGCGAAACTGACGGACGGCAGCGAGGTGACTGTTGACAACCCTACAAATTTGCCGGAACCGCAAAAAATCGAATATATCGAAGAGCCGTATGTTCGCGCCTCCATAATGGTGCCGAATGATTATGTCGGTGCTGTCATGGAAATTGCGCAGGCGAAGCGGGGCAATTTTATCGATATGCAGTATTTGGATGATATCCGCGTCAATGTCATTTACGAAATCCCGCTTGCCGAGATTGTATACGACTTTTTTGACCAGCTGAAATCGAGCACGAAAGGGTACGCTTCTTTCGATTACGAGCTGATCGGGTATAAGCGTTCGAACCTTGTGAAGATGGACATTTTGCTGAACGGGGAAAAAGTGGACGCCTTAAGCTTCATTGTCCACCGCGATTTTGCGTACGAGCGCGGGAAAGCGATCGTGGAAAGGTTAAAAGAACTCATCCCGCGCCAGCAGTTTGAAGTGCCGGTCCAGGCTGCGGTCGGGCAGAAAATCATCGCCCGCTCCAACATTAAGGCGCTGCGCAAAAACGTGCTTGCAAAATGTTACGGCGGCGATATTTCACGGAAAAGGAAACTCTTGGAGAAACAAAAAGAAGGAAAGAAACGGATGAAGCAGGTCGGTTCCGTAGAAATCCCGCAAGAAGCGTTCATGGCAGTATTGAAAATGGACGATACTTCGAAAAAATGACCGGCCCGGGGCAGGAAGGGGCAGCTTTGGTGTATTCCCGTGCCCCTTCCTGCTTTGTTCTCTTTTTTTGCTTGAATATGGGCGGCGATGGAAAGCCGGGGATTTTTCGAAGAAGGGATATCCCGGCGCGCATCACGGGTATTCCCGCCGATAATGCATAACAAGGATTTTTCAAAAAGCCGACAAGTAAGGTTGTGATGAAGTGAAAGCTGCATATATCCATATCCCGTTTTGCGAACATATTTGCTATTACTGTGACTTCAATAAATTTTTATTAAAGGGCCAGCCGGTGGATGAATATATCGAGATGCTGCTGAAAGAAATGAAAATGAAAACGGCGGCCGGGGCATGTGAAAAACTGAACACCATTTTTGTAGGCGGGGGCACGCCGACTGCTTTAAATGAATACCAGCTTGAAAACCTGCTGGCGGGTATACGCGAAATCCTGCCGTATGACGGGAAAGGCGAATTTACGTTTGAAGCGAACCCCGGCGAGACGTCGGAAGGAAAACTGCGGATCCTTTACGAATACGGCGTCAACCGGTTAAGTTTCGGCGTCCAGTCGTTCAATGACCGGCTGCTTAAGAAAATCGGGCGGACGCACCGTGCCGAAGACGTGCACCGGACGATTGAAAATGCGGTAAAGGTTGGCTTTTCCAATATCAGCCTTGATTTAATGTTCGGGCTTCCGGGGCAAACCGTGGAGGATTTCCGTGATACGCTGGATGAGGCATTGTCCATGCAACTCCAGCACTATTCAAGCTATTCCTTGATCATTGAACCGAAAACCATTTTTTATCATTTAAAAAGAAAAGGGAAGCTCCATCTGCCTTCTGAGGATGCGGAGGCCGATATGTACGGGTTGTTAATGGATGAAATGGAAAAGCACGGCTACCGCCAATATGAAATCAGCAATTTCACGTTGCCCGGATATGAGAGCCGCCATAATCTCGTTTACTGGAACAACGAAGAATATTACGGTTTTGGCGCCGGGGCACACGGGTATGAAAACGGGGTCCGCATGTCGAATTACGGCGCGTTGAAAAAATATATCGAGTTGCTTCGGGGCGGCATGCTTCCCGTTATCGAGAAGCATCCGGAGACAAAGCGGGAGAAAATGGAAGAAGAAATGTTTCTCGGCTTAAGAAAAAATGAAGGGGTTAGCATCCGCCATTTTCGTGAAAAATTTCAAGTGGATCTATCCGAAATTTTTGCCGATGCAGTGAAGGAAATGGAGGAAAAGGGGCTTCTTGAACAGGTGGACGGGCATATCCGGCTGACGCGGAAAGGGCGCTTTCTCGGCAACGAAGTATTCGAAGCGTTTTTGCTCGGCTGACCAGCTGTAAACATGTAAATATATTGACAATGGCGCATGATTTTGTTAATTTATTTATATAAATTAGCACTCATTCGTATTGAGTGCTAACAGGGGTGATGGAAGTTGTTAACTGATCGTCAGCTGTTAATTTTGCAAGTGATCATTGATGACTTTATTCGTTCAGCCCAGCCTGTAGGTTCCAGAACGCTGTCCAAGAAACGCGGGATCTCTTTCAGTTCCGCCACGATCCGGAATGAGATGGCGGATTTGGAGGAACTCGGGTTTATTGAAAAGACCCACACTTCTTCCGGAAGGGTTCCGTCCGAAAAAGGCTACCGTTATTATGTCGATCATCTTCTATCGCCGCAAAAACTCGGGCCTGCGGATATTTCGCAAATCCATTCCATTTTCGCTGAAAAAATCTTTGAAATGGAAGGACTTGTAAAAAAATCGGCGCAAATTCTTTCCGAAATGACCAATTACACGGCGATCCTGCTTGGCCCTGAAGTGAAAGATACGAAGCTGAAAAACATGCAAATTGTTCCGATTAACGATAAAACAGCTGTTGCCATTATGATTACGGACACCGGGCACGTGGAAAACCAGACGATTACGCTACCGGAAGGGTTCCATCCGGGGCAGCTCGAAAAAATGGTGAATATTTTTAATGAGCGCCTCGCCAATGTGCCGATTTCGGAGTTGAAAGATAAAATTCATAAAGAAGTGGCGGATATTCTGCGCTGCCATATTGAAAATTATGAATCGATCCTGAATACGATTATCAAAATGTTCAACGCCGGCCGCCACGAGAAAATTTTTGTCGGCGGAAAAGCCAATATTTTGAACCAGCCGGAGTTCCATGACCTTGACAAAGTCCGGCCTTTGCTTGACATGATTGAACGGGAAGACAGCTTTTACGAAATTGTAAAACAAGTACCGAGCGGAATCCACGTGAAAATTGGAAAAGAAAACAAGATTTCCGAGATGGAAGACTGCAGCATGATTACAGCAACTTATTCAATCGGGGATGAACCAGTCGGCAAGATCGCGATTTTGGGCCCTACGCGTATGGAATATTCACGAGTCATCAGTATTGTGGATTTCTTAAGCAATGATATGACCAATGCCTTGACAAAACTGTATCACCGATAGGCAATATGGACATATTGGAAAGTAGGAAGGCTTAAAGCGCGGCCGGATGCTTTAAGTCCTTCTTATTGTGCTTTTTTATGCCCGGCGGTTTATACTTTAAAGGGGGTGAACAAAAAATGGCAGAAGAACAAAAAAAACCATCTGAAAACGCACATGAAGCCGCAGAGGAAAAAATTGAAGCGGTTTTCGAGGAAGAAAAAGAAACGGAAAAACCGGCTGATACGCTAAAAAACGGCGGCGCCGAAACAAAGGAAGGGGCTCCGGAAACCAAAGACGCTGAAACCGAAAAAGCGGAAGCGCCGAAAACTGAAGAGGAGAAGGCAGAAAACGCGTCTGAAGCGCAGCCGGCCAATGAAGAACTGGAAAAAGCGAAAC
Source organism: Weizmannia acidilactici (assembly GCF_008974225.1). Classification (NCBI taxonomy): domain Bacteria; kingdom Bacillati; phylum Bacillota; class Bacilli; order Caryophanales; family Bacillaceae; genus Heyndrickxia; species Weizmannia acidilactici. The sequence continues at coordinate 35,512 of NZ_BKZR01000007.1, forward strand.
AGACGATAAAAGAACTGCAAAATGAGCTCGAACAGGCCGAAAACCGCTACCTCCGCCTGCGTGCCGATTTTGAGAATTTCCGGCGCAGGGTGAACTTGGACCGGGAAGCGGCCGAAAAATACAGGGCGCAAGAATTGATCACGAACCTGCTTCCGGCTATTGACAATTTCGAACGCGCGCTTTCCATGGCCGAGAAAAACGATCATACAAAACAATTGTTGGACGGCATGGAAATGGTGTACCGGAGCATTTTGGAGGCGCTGAAAAAAGAAGGCGCCGAGCCGATTGAAGCGCTTGGCAAGGAATTCGACCCGCATTTCCACCAGGCGATCATGCAGGGCCAGGAAGAAGATGTTGCGTCCAATGTAGTCCTTGAAGAATTCCAAAAAGGCTATATGTTAAAAGACAGAGTCATCCGCCCGTCAATGGTGAAAGTGAATCAGTAACGGGCTTTACATAAATAAAAAGGGAGGCATTATCCATGAGTAAAATTATCGGTATTGACTTAGGTACGACAAACTCATGTGTAGCAGTGCTGGAAGGCGGCGAACCGAAAGTCATTCCGAACCCGGAAGGAGGCAGGACAACGCCTTCAGTTGTCGCTTTTAAAAACGGGGAACGCCAAGTAGGGGAAGTCGCAAAACGGCAGGCGATCACGAACCCGAATACCATCATTTCCATCAAACGCCATATGGGTACATCCCATAAAGTCAAGGTGGAAGGAAAAGAATATACGCCGCAGGAAATTTCCGCAATGATCCTGCAATATTTGAAATCTTATGCTGAAGATTACCTTGGAGAGAAAGTGGAAAAAGCGGTCATCACCGTACCGGCCTATTTCAACGATGCCCAGCGTCAGGCGACAAAAGATGCCGGAAAAATTGCCGGGCTTGAAGTGGAACGGATCATCAATGAACCGACAGCCGCTGCGCTTGCATACGGCCTAGACAAAACGGATGAAGACCAAACGATTCTCGTTTTCGACCTTGGCGGCGGTACATTCGACGTATCCATCTTGGAACTCGGTGATGGTGTGTTCGAAGTGCACGCGACTGCCGGTGACAACCACCTCGGCGGTGATGATTTTGACCAGGCGATCATCGATTACCTCGTCGATAATTTCAAAAAAGAGCATGGTATTGACTTGTCCCAGGATAAAATGGCGCTGCAGCGTTTAAAAGATGCAGCCGAAAAAGCGAAAAAAGATTTGTCCGGGGTTACTTCGACACAAATTTCGCTGCCGTTTATTACAGCCGGTGAAGCGGGGCCGCTGCACCTGGAAATGACATTGACCCGTGCGAAATTCGACGAACTGACAGCCCACCTTGTTGAACGGACATTGGGTCCGACCCGCCAGGCTTTGCAAGATGCTGGTTTGACGGCTGCCGATATTGACAAGGTCATCTTAGTCGGTGGTTCGACCCGTATTCCTGCCGTACAGGAAGCGATCCGTAAAGAAATCGGCAAAGAGCCGCATAAAGGCGTCAACCCGGATGAAGTCGTAGCAATGGGTGCTGCGATCCAGGGCGGCGTGTTAACCGGTGACGTAAAAGACGTTGTGCTTTTGGACGTTACTCCACTCTCGCTCGGCATTGAAACAATGGGCGGCGTGTTCACGAAATTGATCGAGCGCAATACGACGATCCCAACGTCGAAATCGCAAATTTTCTCGACTGCAGCCGATAACCAAACAGCAGTGGACATCCACGTGCTGCAAGGGGAACGCCCGATGGCAGCCGACAACAAAACGCTTGGTCGTTTCCAATTGACGGATATTCCGCCTGCACCGCGCGGCGTTCCGCAAATCGAAGTTACTTTTGATATTGATAAAAACGGGATTGTTAATGTTAGTGCAAAAGATTTGGGCACCGGCAAACAGCAAAACATTACGATAAAATCTTCCACGACATTATCCGATGAAGAAATTGAACGGATGGTAAAAGAAGCGGAAGAAAATGCTGAAAGGGATAAAAAACGGAAAGAAGAAGCGGAACTTCGGAATGAGGCAGACCAGCTCGTCTTCACTGCGGAAAAAACGCTAAAAGAGCTTGAAGACAAAGTGGATGCTTCCGAAATTTCAAAAGCGCAAAAAGCAAAAGATGAATTGAAATCTGCCATTGAGAAAAATGATCTCAACGAAATCCGCCAAAAGAAAGATGCTCTGCAGGAAATCGTGCAAAACTTGTCCGTCAAATTGTACCAACAGGCGGCACAGCAACAATCCCAGCAAAATGAAGGCGCACAGGGCGGCGGAAAGAAAGATGACAATGTCGTTGATGCCGATTTTGAAGAAGTCGACGACGATAAATAATCTGGTAACCAATGTTGCCCATTTCAGCATGATATCCATGGAAAAAGTCAAAGTCTGGTCTATTCTCGGCTTTGACTTTTTTCATATGTCAATGCTACAATTACCTCTATGTGAACGTTTCGGGAGTGAGAAGAAATGAGTAAACGGGATTACTATGAAGTGTTGGGCGTCGGGAAAGATGCGACCAAAGAAGAGATTAAAAAAGCTTACCGCAGGCTTTCAAAAAAATACCACCCGGATATCAATAAAGAGCCTGATGCTGCCGAAAAATTCAAGGAAATCTCGGAAGCGTACGAAGTTTTAAGCGATGACCAGAAGCGCGCGCAATACGACCAGTTCGGCCATGCGGGCCCGAACCAGGGCTTTGGCGGATTCGGCGGCGCGGATTTCGGCGGTTTCGGTTTCGAAGATATTTTCAGCACTTTCTTTGGCGGCGGAAGAAGAAACGACCCGAATGCGCCTCGGCAGGGTGCCGATTTGCAATACACGATGACGCTCGAATTTGAAGAAGCCGTATTCGGGAAGGAAACGGATATACGGATACCGCGCGAGGAAACATGCGATACATGCCACGGGACGGGTGCTAGACCGGGGACACATCCTGAAACTTGCCCGCACTGCCACGGAACCGGCACGTTAAATACAGAACAAACAACGGCATTCGGGCGCATTGTCAACCGCAGGACATGCCATTACTGCGGCGGAACCGGTAAGATCATTAAAGAAAAATGCAAAACTTGCGGCGGGACCGGAAAAGTGAAAAAGCGCCGCAAAATTCATGTGAAAATCCCTGCCGGCATTGATGACGGCCAGCAGCTGCGTGTGGCAGGCCAGGGGGAACCGGGCGTAAACGGCGGACCTGCCGGCGATTTGTACATCATTTTTCACGTCAAGCCGCATGAATTGTTTGAACGCGACGGCGACGATATTTACTGCGAAATCCCGATTGCTTTTACCCAGGCAGCTCTTGGGGATGAAATCGAAGTTCCGACCTTGCACGGCAAAGTAAAATTGAAAATCCCTGCCGGCACGCAGACTGGTACGAAATTCAGGCTGCACGGAAAAGGCGTGCCGAACGTCCACGGCTATGGCACTGGCGACCAGCACGTCATTACAAGAATTGTGACGCCGACGAAACTCACCGAGAGGCAAAAACAAATTTTGCGTGAATTTGCCGAAGCGAGCGGAAAAGTCCCGGATGAACACAGCAATAATTTTTTTGGCAAAATGAAAAAAGCTTTTAAAGGGGACTAAACAAATAGGAGTTGGTCATTTCATGAAATGGTCGGAAATTATGATCCATACCGCAAACGAGGCGGTTGAGGCGATTTCGAATATTTTATATGAGGCGGGCGCGGGCGGCATTGTGATCGAAGATTCGAATGAGTTGCTGAAAGAGCATGAGGACCGGTTCGGCGAAATATACGAATTGGACCCGGATGATTTTCCGGATGAAGGGGTCATCATTAAAGCGTATTTGCCCATTAATAGTTTTTTAGGCGAAACAGTGGAAGAAATCAAACAAGCGATTACCAATTTGGCCACTTTCGACATTGATATCGGCCCGAATAAAGTGACGATTAGTGAAGTCAATGAAGAAGAATGGGCAACGGCTTGGAAAAAATACTATAATCCTGTCAAAATATCCGAGAAGTTTACGATCGTTCCGACGTGGGAAAACTATGAACCGGTATCAAGCGACGAACTGATTATCGAGCTGGATCCCGGCATGGCGTTCGGCACCGGCACCCATCCGACGACGGTCATGTGCATCCAGGCATTGGAACGGACAGTGAAACCGGGCGATACAGTGATCGATGTCGGAACCGGTTCCGGCGTGTTAAGCATTGCTGCGGCCATGCTCGGGGCGGAGCGGGTTACCGCGCTTGATTTGGATGAAGTTGCGGTCCATGCGGCCACGCTCAATGTCAAACTCAATAAAATGCAGGACCGTGTAACGGTGAAGCAAAATGATTTGCTGAAAGGAATCAATGGGCAGGCGGATGTTGTCGTTGCGAATATCCTTGCCGAAGTGATTATCGGGTTTACCGAAGATGCGGCAAAAACGGTGAAACCGGGCGGCTGGTTTATTACGTCCGGCATCATCCGCCAAAAGAAAGATGTAGTGAAAGATGCGCTTTTGTCTTCCGGTTTCACCATTGAGGAAACGATGGTGATGGAAGACTGGGTTGCATTAATCGCAAAGCGCGGGTGATTTGATGCAGCGTTATTTTCTAAAACAGTTTTATCACGGGGAACAGGAAGTCCGGCTGCAGGGCGAAGTGTACCATCATATCGCCCATGTCATGAGGATGTCTGAAGGCAGCCGCTTTTATTGTGTATTTTTGGATGAAAAGGCGTGCATATGCGAGATAAAAAAAATCACAAGCGATACGGTCATTGCAAGAATCGTCGGCTGGGAAAACGCTCAGAAGGAACTCCCGGTGCATATCACGGTTGCAAGCGGCCTCCCGAAAGCTGACAAGCTGGAGTGGGTCATCCAAAAGGGGACAGAACTTGGCGCCGATCAGTTTCTGCCTTTCATTGCCGAAAGATCCGTTGTAAAATGGGATGCAAAGAAGGAAGCAAAAAAGAGGGAGCGCTGGAAAAAAATCGCTTTGGAAGCCGCGGAACAGTCGCACCGCAACCATTTACCGGACGTATCTTCCCCTGTTTCCTTTAAAAAGCTTCTCGAAGAAAGCCGTACATACAAACATAAGCTGGTTGCGTTTGAAGAAAGCGCCAAACTGGGGGAGCGGCGCCGTTTTGCGGAGGCGTTGTCGAAAATGGCGGAAGGGGACAATGTCCTGATGGTTTTCGGACCTGAAGGGGGACTGTCCCCTGGAGAAGTCCGCCTGCTTGAAGAATCGGGATTCGAGACTTGCGGTTTGGGCCCGCGTATATTACGGGCAGAAACGGCGCCATTATATGCGCTTGCCGCCATTTCTTACCATTTCGAATTAATGAGGTGAATGTGATGTCAACTGTAGCATTCCATACGTTAGGATGCAAAGTGAACCATTATGAAACGGAGGCCATTTGGCAGCTGTTTAAGAAAGCCGGCTATGAACGGGTCGATTTTGAATCGAATTCCGATGTATATGTGATCAATACGTGTACGGTAACGAATACCGGCGATAAAAAAAGCCGCCAGGTGATCCGCAGGGCGGTGCGCCAAAACCCGGATGCCGTCATCTGCGTCACCGGCTGTTATGCGCAGACGTCCCCGGGTGAGATTCTTGAGATCCCGGGTGTCGATGTCGTCGTCGGCACACAGGACCGCGGGAAAATGCTTGATTACATTGAGCAGTACCGGAAAGAGCGCCAGCCGATCAATGCCGTGAAAAATATTATGAAAAACCGCGTGTACGAAGAAATGGATGTGCCTTATTTCACGGATCGCCACCGCGCTTCTTTAAAAATTCAGGAAGGCTGCAACAATTTCTGCACATTTTGCATCATTCCGTGGGCCCGCGGCCTGATGCGGTCAAGGGATCCTGAAAAAGTGATCAGCCAGGCGCAGCAGCTCGTCGATGCCGGTTACAAAGAACTGATTTTAACCGGCATCCATACGGGCGGGTACGGGCAAGATTTGAAAGATTATAATTTGGCAATGCTTTTAAGGGATTTGGAAGAAAAAGTGCATGGTTTAAAACGCGTCCGCATTTCTTCAATTGAAGCAAGCCAATTGACGGATGAAGTGATCGATGTCATTAAAAACTCAAAGGTCATCGTCCGCCATATGCATGTGCCGATCCAGTCAGGCTCTGATAGCGTGCTGAAAAGAATGCGCCGTAAATACACGATGGCACAATTTGCCGAGCGGATTACGAAATTAAAAGAAGCGCTGCCGGGTCTTGCTTTAACTTCCGATGTCATCGTCGGCTTCCCGGGTGAAACGGAAGAAGAATTCATGGAAACCTATCATTTTATCAAAGAACATAAATTTGCGGAACTCCATGTCTTCCCGTACTCGCCAAGGACAGGCACGCCGGCTGCAAGAATGAAGGACCAGATTGATGAGGAAACGAAAAATGAACGCGTCCACCGCATGATCACGTTGAGCGACCAGCTGGCAAAAGAATATGCGTCCAAATTTGAAAACGAAGTGCTCGAAGTCATTCCGGAAGAGCCTTATAAAGAAGATCCGGAAAGCGGCCTTTACGAGGGTTATACGGACAATTACCTGAAAGTTGTCTTCCCGGCAACGCCGGATATGGTCGGCAAGCTGGTAAAAGTTAAAATTACAAAAGCCGGTTACCCGTACAATGAAGCTAAATTTGTCAGGGTAATGGACGATGTGCTTCCGGCTGTAAACGAAGCGATGTAAACGTGAAAGGAGAGACGGAAAAAATGGCTGTAGACCTCGCAAAAATGATTGACCATACATTATTAAAACCGGAAGCCACACAGGAGCAGATCACAAAACTGTGCGAAGAAGCCAAACAATACGGCTTTGCATCGGTTTGTGTGAATCCAACATGGGTGGCATATGCGCACCAGCTTTTGGCCGGAACCGGTGTGAAAGTCTGCACGGTGATCGGGTTCCCGCTTGGCGCCACTACTCCTGAAGCTAAGGCGTTCGAAGCGGAAAATGCGATCCAAAACGGCGCAGATGAAGTCGATATGGTGATTAATATCAGCGCTTTAAAAAGCAAAAACTTTGAACTCGTTGAAAAAGACATCCGTGCCGTTTGCGAAAAAGCGAAGGAAAAGGCATTGGTCAAAGTGATCATTGAAACATGCCTGCTGACAGACGAAGAGAAAGTAGAGGCATGTAAACTTGCGGTAAAAGCCGGTTCAGATTATGTGAAGACGTCCACCGGATTTTCAACGGGGGGCGCGACAAAAGAAGATGTCGCCTTGATGCGGAAAACGGTCGGGGAAGAAATCGGCGTTAAAGCTTCCGGCGGGGTGCGTACGCGCGAAGATGCGCTTGCGATGGTGGAAGCCGGCGCCACAAGAATCGGCACAAGTGCCGGCACCCAAATTGTCAAAGGTTGATAAAAACATCCGGGCAAATTTCCTGCCCGGGTGTTTTATTTTTTTCCGTGGAAAGTCACAATGAAACGGCCGAAGTTTTCGGAAAAAGGCAGCACGGCAAGGGAAGAGATCAAGTTAAATAGAAGGCTTGCATGGGCAAGCTGCTGTTCAGGGGTGGACGAAAGCGCCCGGCACCCGTCTGCAAGCAAATGGAGGAAAGGCAAAAAAATAAGTGCACCTCCGATATTCAGCCAAACATGGGTAAAAGCCGTGAGCCTTGCTTCTTCACCTGCGCCGATGCTCGCCAAAAGGCCAGTTATGCATGTCCCGATATTTGCGCCAAGCATAATAGCAATCCCGGTTTCAAGCGGAAAAACGCCCGATCCGAGAAAGCCCATTGCCATTCCGATCGTGACCGTGCTCGACTGGATGGCGGCGGAAAGGAGAATGCCAAGAAAAAAAGCGGACATAGCGTGTGTGTTCAAAACGGAAAACAAATGCTGCACGAAAGCCGTTTTCGAAAGCGGAATGGCAAGCACCTCAAAACCGCGCATCGCGGCAAACACAAGCGAAAGGCCGAACAAAATATGCCCCGCGCTTTTTAAACGCTTGTTTCCGAAAAAGATCAAAACCGCGCCTGCACCCAAAAATGGCAGGATCAGCTCGGATAAATGAAATGTCAGCATTTCCAGCGTAAAAGTGGTGCCAATATTGGTGCCTAAAATAATGCCGATCGATTGCGCGAACGTTAACATTTTGGCGGAAACAAGCCCGACCGTGATGACCATGACAGCGGAGCTGCTTTGCAGAAGCGCCGTCATGGCTGTTCCAAACAGCATGCCGGAAAATGGTGTGCCCGCCAGTTTTTTTAGCCAACGCTCGGCCTGGTTGCCGGACAATTCAAACAGCCCGGTTCGCAGCCTGTGGATTCCGAATAAAAATGTGATGATCAATAAAAGAAACCAAACAGAATAAAGCATGTCCTTCCCCCCGTAAGATCATATGGAAAGAAAGGGAAGAACATGCCTGTTTTATGAAGCGGGCTTTATTTTTCTTGTTTGGCTCCGGCAACTGTGATGCAATGCTTGACGTTCAGTAAAGCACGCGGAAATCCTTGAAATGTTCCTGGTTTGGCAAATATTCAATATAGACATCGGTTACTTTTGCAAAACGGGAAGGTCCTTTTTTTAGCCCCGCGATAAACTTTTCCATCGCCTTTTGTTCCCCTTCCGCCATCACTTCCACGCTGCCGTCATCGTTGTTTCGGACCCATCCGCGGATATGCAGTTGGTTTGCTAGAAACTGGGTATGATAGCGGAACCCGACGCCTTGTACTCTGCCGGAAACAATGACGTGTGCCACTTCGTTTTTTTCCATCGTAATCCCTCAATCTTTTATAGAAACTTTACATCCATTATAACAAAATTTTAAAATATGCGCCCCTGATGAGGCAAAAGCATGTAAACATCTGCACATTCCGCATATGCTGACTTGAGCGAGCAGAAAAAAAGAGCCGGTATCAACAAGACATGGAAGCGCAGATGTTGACCGAATATGGAGGATATTATATACTTATAAAGTACATGGGTTTCCATGCCTGACATGTAACCGTTTGTGTTCGGAGGGAGGGAAAGAGAAATGTCAAAAACAATCGTTCGGAAAAACGAATCGCTTGAGGATGCTCTTCGTCGCTTCAAACGTTCTGTTTCCAAAACGGGAACTTTGCAAGAATATAGAAAGCGCGAATTCTATGAAAAACCAAGCGTAAGGCGCAAGAAGAAATCTGAAGCTGCCAGAAAACGTAAGTGGTAAGAGAGGGTGGAATGATGAGTCTTCTCGAGCGTTTAAATAGCGATATGAAGCAAGCGATGAAGAACAAAGAAAAAGAGAAACTCTCCGTAATTCGTATGCTGAAAGCAGCTGTTCAAAACGAAGCGATCAAGCTCGGAAAAGACGGTTTGACGAATGATGAAGAGTTGACGGTCCTTTCTCGCGAAGTAAAGCAACGCAAAGACTCCCTCCAGGAATTTAAAAACGCGGGTCGTGACGACCTTGTTGAAAAAATCCAAAATGAATTGACTTATGTGAACGCATATTTGCCGGAGCAGCTTTCTGAAGATGAATTGCGTGAAATTGTCCAACAAACGATTGAGGAAGTGCGTGCCGCTTCGAAAGCTGATATTGGCAAAGTAATGGGAGCCGTCATGCCGAAAGTAAAAGGCAAAGCCGACGGTTCGATTGTTAGAAATATCGTTCAGCAGCAATTATCATGATCTTTGCATAATAAAGCCGGGAATCCGAGGGGTTTCCGGTTTTTTAAATGCTCTGCCCCATTCCCTATCTTTTCATCCTCCCGTCCCTGATCATCCAGCCCCTTTCCAGATGAAGAGAAGCACTGCGTAAAATGAGGAAGGTACGGGATCGGCAAGTAAATTTACCCGAAAGAACAAGAAACAGAATTGAAAGAAAAACTTCAAGCATACATTGAAAAATATTTTCCGGACGGGACGATCGAATATTTTACATAAAATCCCGGAATGTGCCTGCAAGAAAATCGCAAATTCAGTGATGAACCCCTTTTTTGTGTCATAAATATGAGATGAAAGGGGGGTTCTTTTTTATGGCAAAAAAATGGCGGCAGCAATTGCAAAACTGGATGGCACATAAAATGGAACTTCCACAAGATGTGATGATGGACCTTCCAAGAATCACGATGATTGGCCAGATCCATATTTACATTGAAAACCACCGCGGCCTTTTGACATTTACAGATAAAGAAGTCCGGCTGCTCCTCGAAAACGGGCAGCTATTGATCAAAGGCCAGTCGTTTGTCATCAAAACGATTTTACCTGAAGAAATCTTATTGGAAGGCAAAATAGATGAAGTTGTGTATTTGAACGGATAGGAGTGGCTTCGGTTGAAAAATCAATGGGTAACATTTATAAAGGGGACAGTGCTCGTAAAAATTGAAGGAAAAGGGATTGAACGTTTTATCAACCAGCTGACACGGTCCGATTTGGTGGTATGGAATGTAAAGCGGAAGGGAACGATGACCGTCACGTTCGAGATGCATTTGGCTGATATCCACAAACTCCGGAAACAGGCGAGGGGCCAAGACTTAGAGATCCGCTTTTTACGTGGCCGGGGCGTACCTTTTTTATGGAAAAGGACGCTGAAAAACGCCGGATTCCTGTTTGGTTTTTTTCTGTTTTTGGCCATGATCACGCTTCTTTCCAATGTGGTTTGGGGGGTGGAAATTAAAGGCGCGTCCCCGAAAACTGAGCATGAAATCCGCAAGCAATTGGACAAACTGGGAATTAAGAAAGGGAATTTGCAATTTTTCCTGGATGACATCGAAACGGTCCAGCATAAGCTGACAAACGCGCTTCCCGGCGTGACGTGGATCGGTGTTGATTTGCAGGGGACAACCTACCATTTTACTGTCGTAGAGAAAAATACGCCGAAGCCGGTTAAAAATCCGGGGCCGCAGCATCTTGTCGCCTCGCAGAAAGCGGTCGTCGAAAATATGTTTGTCGAAAAGGGAAAGCCGGTTGTGAAAATCAACCAGTATGTCAAAAAAGGCCAGCTGCTTGTTTCGGGCATCATTGGAAATGATAAAGAAAAATATCCGGTTGCGGCAAAGGGGAAGATCTATGGAAAAACATGGTATAAAACTGCTGTTGAGCTTCCGCTGAAATCCCGCTTCCAAGTCTATACTGGCAATGAAATCCGCAAATATTACGTCGGTATCGGATCCGTAAAGCTGCATGTATGGGGGTTTAAAAACCAAGCGTACAAGTATTCCGATACGTCGGAAGAGGCGGATAGCGTGAAATTCCTGAAATGGAAGACGCCGATCCGCATCATCCGGCAGACGGTACGGGAAAAAGAAGATGCGCCGAGAGTATACACAAAAAATGAGGCCGTGAAGGAAGCAAAGATTTTGGCCATGCAAGATTTGCGCAAAAAACTGGAAAAGGATGCGCAAATCACAGATGAATATGTTTTGCAAGAAAAAGTGGAGAATGGTACATTAAAAATGGCAATCCATTACGAAGTGATAGAGAATATTGCAATTGCAAAACCAATTGCTCAAGGAGACTTAGAATGACAGAAGAAAGCACGGCAAAACTACAATTGGAAAATACAAACGAAGCAGTGCTCCTGTTCGGGATTTCCGACAGGCATTTGAAACTACTTGAGGATGCCTACGGGGTGCATATCATCACCCGCGGTGAAACGATCCAGGCAAGCGGGGAAGAAGAGGCTGCCGAAAGGGTTATTATGGTGATGGCCAAGCTGCTTGATCTTGTCCGGAAAGGCATCCATATCAGCGGGCGTGATGTGCTATACGCTGTTGAACTGGAAAGAAAGGGGCACCTTGATTATTTTACCATCCTGTATGAAGAAGAAATCTCCCGCAATGCGAAAGGAAAAGCGATTCGCATCAAAACTTTGGGGCAACTAGACTATATCAAAGCGATCCGGCACCATGACCTGGTTTTCGGGATCGGCCCGGCCGGTACGGGAAAGACGTATTTGGCGGTCGTAATGGCGGTGAATGCGTTAAAAAGCGGGCAGGTCAAAAGGATCATATTAACCCGCCCTGCAGTTGAAGCGGGCGAGAGCCTTGGCTTTTTGCCCGGTGACCTGAAAGAAAAAGTCGACCCGTATTTGCGCCCCCTTTATGATGCGTTAAATGATGTTTTGGGCGCGGAACATACCCAGCGCCTTATAGAAAGGGAAACGATTGAAATTGCGCCGCTTGCCTATATGCGCGGGCGTACGCTGGATGATGCGTTTGTCATCCTGGATGAGGCGCAAAATACGACGCAGGCGCAAATGAAAATGTTTCTGACGCGGCTTGGCTTAAATTCTAAAATGGTCATTACCGGCGACAGGACGCAGATTGACCTGCCGAAAGGGGTGGAATCGGGGCTTTTGACAGCGGAAAGGGTGCTCGAAAATATACAAGGCATCGCATTTGTGTATCTTGAAGAAAGCGATGTCGTCCGCCATCCTTTGGTTGCAAAAATCATCGAGGCCTACCAGAATGCGTAACCCGAATGCTTTTATCCGGGTTATTTTGCCATGCAATTTATGCGGAAAACTGGTATGATGGAAGCGTTAAGACTGATTCTAAAAGGGCGGTGTCAAACGGCAGATGAAATTGCATGAGCATATCGGCAGGCTGCGGGTGATGCTGGGATTTAAAGGGTTTACATCCGTTATCCTGTGTTCTCTGGCCCTTATTATGTTCGGTATCTTTTATCCAGACATCAGGCCACAAACATACGATATTAAATTATTTTCGATTGCGAATAATACGATCCGCTCCCCGAAAACAGTTATTGATGAAGAGAAGACGAACGAAGAAAAGCAGAAAGCGGCCCGTGAAGTGGCAAAAGCTTACACTTATGAAACTAGCCAGGTGCAAAACCGTGTTTCCCTTATGAATTCTATCTTTGATGTGGTGGAAGAAGTGAATGGGAAATATGAAAAACAAAAAGAGAGCGGCAAAAGCAGCAACAAATTACAGGAAGAAGAACTGGCAAAACTAAAAGAAATCCTTACTGAAAATGTTTCAGGCAATGTGGCCGGTTCCATTTTCGACAACAGTTTTCTCGCACTTTTGTCCGCTTCTCCGGATGATTTGGATGCAGTTAGAAGCGTTGTGGTCAGTAGTGCCGAAGAAGCGCTCGGCAAAAAAATCACAGAAGACGATGTGGCTTATGCCCGGGATGCCGTTGCGGTGAAAATCAGCAGATCCGCATTGCCAGCAGGAAAACTGCGGCGGCCGAACTCGGAAAGTACGCCATTGTGCCCAATTATGTGTATGATGCAAAGCTGACGGAAAAAAGAAAAAAGCAAGCGATGGATAGTGTGGAGCCTGTTAAAATTCTTCAGGGGCAGGTCATTGTCCAGGAAGGGCATCTGATCGACCGCGAAACATACCGCCAGCTTGAACTGTTCGGCTTATTAAAAAATAGCGGATCGATCAAACCGTATATCGGATTGGCCGTTTTTGTCCTGCTTGCCTGCACCCTTTTGTATTTATATGTCCGCCATATGCGCGCCCCCGAAGAAACGAAGCAGAACCGGCTTGTCATGGCAGGCATGATTCTTCTGATCGCGCTTGCATTGATGAAGCTGATCGGCGCATTGATCCACCTGCAAATTGCCGGGATCGAATATGTTTACCCTGCGGCAATGGCCCCAATGCTTGCCCAGATTCTGCTCAGGGACCGTTCGGCTTTTTTGCTTGGTGTCCTGCTTGCGGCATGCGCGAGCATTGAATTCCACGGTGAATTAGCCGATATGTTTAATGCCGAGATGGTCGTGTATGCGTTATTGAGCGGTACTGCCGGCATATTACTTTTGCTGGCGCGGCTTGAGCGGACACGGCTTTTTAAAACTGGGATATCCGTCGCGCTTTTCAATATGCTGGCCGTCTGTTTTATTTATTTGTTGAATCCCGGGCAAATGGCACAAATGGATTTTTTGTATTCCCTTTTGTTTGCGTTTTTGTCCGGCATTTTGTCTGCGGTCTTGACCATGGGGCTGCAGTCGTTTTTTGAAGCGGCGTTCGGCATTTTGTCCCCGATGCGGCTGATTGAATTGTCCAACCCGAACCATCCGCTTTTGAAAAAAATCTTGATAGAAGCCCCCGGCACGTATCATCATAGTTTGATGGTCGCAAACTTGTCCGAAGCGGCGTGCGAAGCGATCGGGGCAAACGGCCTTTTGGCGCGTGTCGGAAGCTACTATCATGATATCGGGAAAACGAAGCGCCCGCAATTTTTTATCGAAAACCAGATGAATACCGGCAATCCCCATGACCGACTCGAGCCGGAAGTAAGCCGGGACATTATTCTTGCCCATACAAAAGACGGGGCGGAAATGCTAAAAAATTATAGGCTGCCGAAAGCTTTGGTGTACATTGCCGAACAGCACCACGGGACGACATGTTTAAAATATTTTTACAGCAAGGCGAAAAAGAAAAGCTCGGAGGTAAAAGAAGAAGATTACCGCTATTCCGGCCCGAAGCCGCAGACGAAAGAAGCCGCTGTCATCAATATTGCGGACAGCGTTGAAGCGGCCGTCCTACGCCGGAAGAAATTCAAAATTTGGTCCACAGCATTGTGCAGGCCCGCATGATGGATGGACAGTTTAATGAATGTGACATTATGATGAAAGAATTGAAGATTGTTAAATGTACGCTTTGCGAAACGCTGAACGGCATTTTCCATTCAAGGATCCAGTATCCGAAGTAGTTTCACGGCCGTGGGTGTATCGCGTTTACCATCAATATTTGTTAACATTACAATTGCATAATATAAAGAAAAAGGATGGCTGACATGACCTTATCGATTGATTTGATTGATGAAACGAATGAGCTGGCAGAAGAAAATCTGCGGCTCGTTGAAGATTTGTTGAATTATGCGGCTGAACAAGAAGGGGTTGAGGACGGGACCGAGTTGTCGGTGACCTTCACCGATAACGAGCGGATCCGCGAAATTAACCGCGAGTACCGTGATAAAGACCAGCCAACTGATGTCATTTCTTTTGCGCTTGAAGAGTCCGGGGAAGGGGAGATCGAAATTATTGGTGAGGGATTGCCGCGTGTGCTCGGGGATATTATCATTTCCGTGCCGCGCGCAAGGGAGCAGGCCAGGGAATACGGGCACTCGTTTTTAAGGGAGCTGGGCTTTTTGTCCGTTCACGGGTTTCTCCATCTGCTCGGTTACGACCATATGACAAAAGAAGATGAAGCGGAAATGTTCGGCCGCCAGAAAGAGATTTTAGACGGATATGGGCTCAAAAGGTAAAAATATCCCGAAATACCGTACCCCTTTCCGGCCGGCTTTGGAAGGAGTGTGGCAGACGATCAGGCGGGAACGGAATTTCCGGTTTCATCTTTTTGCGGCTTTTTGCGCCGTTTTGCTCGGTTTCTTTTTCTCCCTTTCCAAAGCCGAATGGATTGCAGTGCTTTTTTCAATCTTCGGCGTATTTTCGATGGAACTGATGAATACGGCAGTTGAGCGGACGGTAGATTTGGCGGATGGCCGGTACCATCCGCTTGCCAAGCAGGCAAAGGATGCGGCAGCGGCAGCGGTGCTGATGGCTGCGGTGCTCGCCGCCATCATCGGCTGCATCGTATTTCTTCCGAAACTGCTTCACTTATTCGAAGGAGCGGCTTTTTGATGCGGCTTCTTTTTTTATGAAGAACCGAAATGATCAGCGCGAAATCCGCCCGCTTTCCGCCCGCGCCGAGCCTCCTCGCACGGTTCCGTACTGCGGGGTCTCGCCTGGCCCGTCTTTTCCCGCAGGAGTCCCGCAAATTTCGCACTGATCCGCATGATCCTGTAAATAGCCCTTTAAACCTTCCTGTGGTCGGCGCGGTTTGAAACACGTCTTTCTTTACGATAAAATAAGATTAAACCAGCCATACATCGACAAAATTTTAACGAAACTTAAAATATTCAAAAATAATGAAAAATACATTTTAACTTTGAGGCAAACTTGTAGTAAAATACAATTAAAGGGGAAAACATATGAAGATCAAACAGTTAATCGAAGAAGCGAAGTCAGCACGAAACAAAGCATATGTTCCGTACTCCAAATTTCCGGTGGGCGCCGCCCTGCTTGCAAAAGACGGAAGGATGTTCCACGGCTGCAATATTGAAAATGCGGCGTACTCGGTCGGCAATTGCGCGGAACGGACGGCCATTTTTAAAGCTTATTCTGAAGGCGTCAAGGATTTTACCGCCCTGGCTGTTATTGCGGATACAGACCGGCCATGCTCCCCGTGCGGCGCGTGCAGGCAGGTCATCTCGGAGCTTTGCCCGAAAGACATGAAAATTGTACTGGCCAATTTAAAGGGTGATATTATGGAAACAACGGTTGAAGCGCTGTTGCCGGGCGCTTTCTCAGCGGAGGATTTGCATGGATAATTCAGCATATAAATCAGGTTTTATCTCGATTATCGGGCGCCCGAATGTCGGGAAGTCCACATTTTTGAATCATGTCATTGGGCAAAAAATCGCCATTATGAGCGATAAGCCGCAGACGACAAGGAATAAAGTCCAGGGCGTCTATACAACGGATGAAGCGCAGATGATTTTTATCGATACGCCCGGGATCCATAAGCCGAAGCATAAGCTCGGCGATTTCATGATGAAAGTGGCAACGAACACGCTGAAAGAAGTCGACCTCATTTTATTTATGGTCAATGCCGAAGAAAAACTCGGCCGCGGCGATGAATATATTATTGAAATGTTAAAAAACATTCGTACGCCCGTATTTTTGGTCATTAATAAAATTGATCTCGTCCATTCGGATGACCTGCTCGGGATCATTGGACAGTATAAGGATTTGTATCCATTCCGGGAAGTTGTCCCCATTTCCGCGCTTGCCGGAAACAATATTGACCGGCTGCTTGAAACCATCCAGAAGTATTTGCCGGAAGGGCCGCAGTATTATCCTGCCGACCAGGTGACGGACCACCCTGAACGTTTTATCATTTCGGAACTGATCCGCGAAAAAGTGCTTCATCTGACAAGAGAAGAAGTTCCCCATTCCATCGCGGTAGTCATCGATAAGATTGAGAGGATGGAAAATCGGGATGTCATCCGCGTCATGGCCACCATTGTGGTGGAAAGGCCGTCGCAAAAAGGGATTGTGATTGGCAAACAAGGCGCCATGTTAAAGGAAATCGGAAAAAGGGCAAGGGGGGATATCGAAAATTTGCTTGGATCAAAGGTCTATTTGGAATTGTGGGTGAAAGTGCAGAAAGACTGGCGCAATAAAATCAGCCAGCTTCGCGATTTTGGCTTCAGGGAAGACGAATATTAACCCAGAGATGAATTCACGCGCCAATTGACAATTTTTACGCCGAATGTTTGCATCTGCTCTGGTGAAGCTATGAGTGAAGGCTTTTAAAAATTCATGACCCTCACAACATGAAAGGCGTGGTGAAGATGTTGGAATTTACCTGGAAAGTCTTTGCGGATACCGGCAATATTGATACGTACCTGCTTTTTAAAGAACTGGAAAGGGATCGGCAAAAAGAACGGCAGGAACCCGAAGAAGATCCGGCTGAAGCGGATTTTCCGGTAACATGACCCGCCGGCAGGCCGGGCCGGCCGCTTTTTAAAAGCAAGAGGTGGGAAGGTTGTTCGAAAAATGTGAAGGGATCGTCATTAAAAATACGGATTATGGCGAATCCAATAAAATATTGCATATTTATACGCGGGAATTTGGGAAACTGAGTGTAATGGCACGCGGTGCAAAAAAACCGAACAGCCGCTTGGCCGCGGTTTCCCAAATCTTTACATACGGAAACTTTCTTTTCCAGCCGTCGCGGGGTCTCGGCACACTCCAACAGGGCGAAATTGTTTCTTCCATGCGCTATATCCGCGAAGATATTTTTAAAACGGCATATGCCGTATATGTGATTGAACTTTTGGATAAGGCGGTGGAAGACAAAAAAAAGAACCCTTTTTTGTTTGAACTGCTGCTGCGCACGCTTGAATATATCGATGAAGGCTATGATACGGAAATCATCACCAACATTTTTGAAATGAAAATGCTGAATGTGCTCGGGCTGTACCCGTCCATGGACAAGTGCGCGGTATGCGGAAGCCGGGCAGGGGCCTTTGCATTTTCCATCCGGGAAAACGGACTTCTTTGCGACCGCTGTTTTGGCCGCGACCCGTACCGGCTTCCGTTGTCCCAGCCCTCCATCAGGCTGCTCCGGATTTTTTATTTTCTGGATATCAACCGGCTAGGCACCATTTCCGTAAAAGAATCGACAAAAAAAGAATTAAGGCAGGCCATTTCCATGTACTATGATGAATATTCTGGCCTGCATTTGAAATCGAAACGTTTTCTCAGCCAAATGGAAGAGCTAAAAAAAGGCCTGAAACCGGATGAAGGATAATCTGTTATTCAGTATATGCATATTGTGCCTACAATATAAATAAAGATTTGAAGCTTTTATGTGCAACACACGGCATTTGAAGACAGAATGGCAGCATTGTGCTATACTATGTTTTCATATGGTTGCGTTTAATAAGGCGGTGATTACGATCGAATTAACAAAAAGGCAGGAACAAATATTGGAAATTGTCAAAACGAGCGGCCCGATCACAGGGGAGCATATTGCAGAAAAGCTGAATTTGACGAGGGCAACGCTGCGGCCGGATCTCGCCATTTTAACGATGGCGGGCTATTTGGATGCGCGCCCGCGTGTAGGGTATTTTTATACCGGAAAAACAAGCACGCAGCTGCTCACGGAAAATTTGAAAAATATTTATGTGAAAGATTACCAGTCTTTGCCGGTCGTTGTAAATGAGAATGTATCTGTGTACGATGCGATCGTAACGGTTTTTCTCGAAGACGTCGGCACGCTTTATGTCGTCGACAATGAAGCCCATCTTGTCGGCGTTTTGTCGCGGAAAGACTTATTGCGGGCCAGCCTCGGAAATAAGGAATTAACCTCGCTTCCCGTACATATCATTATGACAAGAATGCCAAACATCACTTACTGTAAAAAGGACGATCTGCTGATTGATGTGGCGAAAAAACTGATCGAAAAGCAAATTGATTCAATGCCAATCGTAAAAGAAACAGAAAAAGGCCTTGAAGTGGTAGGCCGGATTACAAAAACCAATATTACAAAAGCATTTGTAGAACTCGCGGACGGCGATTGAAAAGGATGTGGTGATCTTTGGTAAAACCTCATATTTATATCGTTTCCGACTCGGTCGGGGAGACGGCGGAACTGGTGACAAAAGCGGCGATCAGCCAATTTGAAAAGAATGATGCGGAACTGAAACGCTTTCCTTATGTGGAAGACACCGTACATATCGATGAAGTCGTTTCGCTCGCCTCCTTGAATTATGGAATGATTGTTTATACGCTTGTAAAGCCGGAAATGAGAAAATATATGGATGAAGAAGCAAAAAAACACGGAATTGCGGCAGTTGATTTAATGGGGCCGCTGATGGACGAGCTGCTCCATCTTTATGAATGCAAGCCCCTTTATGAACCAGGGCTCGTGAGAAAACTCGATGAAGCCTATTTTAAAAAGGTGGAGGCCGTCGAATTTGCCGTAAAATATGATGACGGCCGGGATCCTCGCGGCATTGTGCGGGCGGATATCGTATTGATCGGCGTGTCGCGCACATCGAAAACTCCTCTGTCGCAATATTTGGCGCACCACTGTTATAAAGTTGCGAATGTGCCGATTGTGCCGGAAGTGGATCCCCCTGAAGAGCTTTTCCGGGTGCCGGCTGAAAAATGCTTCGGCTTGAAAATTGATCCGGACACGTTAAACCATATCCGGAAAGAGCGGCTGAAAACGCTCGGGCTCCAAGGCACGGCAAGCTATGCGACAATTGAAAGGATTAAATATGAATTGGAATATTTCAATAAAGTCGCGGAACGGCTCGGGTGCAAAGTGATTGATGTGACGAGCAAAGCCGTTGAAGAAACAGCAAATATCATTATGAATGAAATGAGAAAATGGTGAAAAAGGCAGTTACATGATGGCTGCATAAAAATGGGGAGTGCAAATGCTGGTTCAGCCCCTAATACGGGCAGGGCGGATCAGCAGGGGCCTCCGTCCGAAAAAGCGAACTGCGGCACGCAATGATATTTAAAGAAGAGATTGTGGGAAAACGGGCGGAAACCGGCCTTTTGAAATTGGCCGTTGTTTCTCCCCGCTTTTTTTCGTTGCATTGCAGAAAACCAGGCATATTTCTTTCCTTTTTTCAGTATTTATATATAGTCAAAATGAAGCAAGTATACTATAATAAAAAATTGTGATAAAAATGTATTTAAATGAGGTTTAGAGTGGGCGGTAAAGGAATAAACTATTTATTAGCAAATGTCAAGCCCAATTTTGAAAAAAATTATGGGAAGAAACGCAAATAAAGCAGGATTCTGTGGAGTGATGTAGAATATTTAGGATAAAAGGCGCTACCGTACTTGTGGATGCCGATGCCTGTCCGGTAAAGGGGGAAATTGTTTCTGTTGCCCGGGAATACGGGGCGGCTGTTGTTTTTGTTGCTTCGTACAAAAACCGGATGGCAGATCCTGAGGAAGGCCATTGGGTGTACGTCGACCCGCACCGGGAATCAGCCGACATTTATATCGCAAACCATGCGGAAACCGGCGATATTGTCGTTACGCAGGATATCGGCCTGGCGAGCCTCGTTTTGCCGAAAGGGGCATCTGCGCTGACGCCGAGGGGCACGATTTACACGGAAAGCTCGATCGGCCCGGCGCTTGATCTCCGCTATCTGGCGGCAAAAGAAAGGAGTCGGGGCAGGTACGGAAAGGGTACGAAACGCTTTACAGCCGAAGACCGGGAACATTTTGCCCGTGCCCTGGCTGAAATGCTTTCAAAAATGGAGCAGAAGGGATGTTTTCGTGGCAGGAATAATTCCGAACGAGAAAATCAATGAAATACGCCAGTCTGCGGATATCGTGGATGTGGTCAGCGAATATGTCCAGCTAAAAAAACAGGGACGTAACTATTTCGGGCTGTGCCCGTTCCACGGTGAGAACACCCCGTCTTTTTCCGTTTCGCCCGATAAGCAGATTTTCCATTGTTTTGGATGCGGCGCTGGCGGCAATGTTTTTACTTTTCTTATGGATATCGAAGGCATCACTTTCCAGGAAGCGGCAGTGAAGCTTGCGCGAAAATTGCATATTGAACTGGATATAGGGCTGCAGACGGAAGTGTCGAAAAGCATCGATCCGGAGCTGTCGCAGATAATGGAAGCGCACGAATTGTTGCAAAAATTATACCATCATTTGCTCCTCCATACAAAAGAGGGACAGCCGGCGCTTGAATATTTGCGGGGGCGCGGTTTTACGGATGAAAGCCTTGAAAAGTTCGGGATCGGATATGCGCTTCCGGCCTGGGATTTCGCTGCGAAAATGCTCCATAAGCGGGGATATTCACTTCCTGTCATGGAAAAGGGCGGCCTGATCATCCGAAATGAGCGGGACGGTAAATATTTCGACCGGTTCAGGGATCGGATCATGTTCCCAATTATTGACATAAAAGGAAGGATTATAGCGTTTGCAGGAAGAGCGGTACGGAAGGGCGAGCAGCCGAAATATTTGAACAGCCCTGAAACGCCCCTTTTTAACAAAAGCACGCTTCTTTTCAACCTGCACCAGGCAAGGGGACCAATCCGGAAAAAGCAGCAGGCGGTGATTTTTGAAGGTTATGCGGATGTCATATCCGCAGACAAAGCAGGCGTCCAAAACGGCATTGCAACAATGGGCACTTCCATTACGCCGGAACATGTCCAAATCATCAAAAGGCTGACGGACAATGTTGTCATTTGTTATGACTCTGACCAGGCTGGGATTACAGCTGCTTTCCGGGCCGGCAGGATGCTGAGCGAAAACGGATGTGAAGTGCGGGTTGCGCAAATGCCTGAAGGACTGGACCCTGATGACTACATAAACCAAAACGGCGGCGAGAAATTCCGTCGGGATGTAATAGGGGCCAGCCTGACGTTTATGGCTTTCAAAATGAATTATTTCCGCCTGAATAAAAATCTCCAAAATGAAGGAGAAAAGCTGGCGTATATAGAAGAAGTAATAAAGGAAATTTCAAAATTGGAAAATGCCGTTGAGAAAGATCTTTATTTACGCCAACTGTCCGAAGAGTTTTCATTATCTTTGGATGCCCTGAAAGAGCAGGAGCGGCAATTCCGTATACGCTGGTCCGGAAAACGGGCTAGCCGGAATGGTACCGGACTCGGATTGCAGACGGCGCCTGGCCCTGAAAGCCCGTTGCTTCCCGCCAATATAACCGCTGAAAGAAGATTACTGGCACATATGTTGAAAGACGGGGAGACCGCCTATAAAGTAAAAGACCTTCTCCACGGTAATACTTTTTACGTGGATGAGCACCAGGCGATTTTCACTTACCTGCTCGGCTGGTATGAAGAAGGGAATCCGCCTGACGCCAGCGCTTTTCTTTCTTACTTGCCCGATACAAAGCTGCAAAGGATTGTGGCCGAAATCGAAATGATGACAGTCAACGAGGAGCTATCGGAAGCCGAGTTGGAAGACTATGTGCAGTATGTGCTAAAACATCAAAAATTGCTGCTTATTAAAGAAAAACAAAGGGCGCAAAAAGATGCTGAACGGCAAAACGATTTTCAAAAGGCACTGCAATTGGCAAATGAAATTTTGGCATTGCGGAAGTCAATCACATAAATCTCTGCTTTACACAATAGATTAAGCTGCAGTTGGACCATTGTGAGTGAAATTGTTGGAAGGAGGGGAACATATGGCTGAAAAGTCAGCACGTTCCAAAGCATTAGAAGAAAGTGAGTCTACATTGGAAAAAGCGAAGGAGCAACTCGTTGAACGCGGAAAAAAACGCGGGTTTCTTACCTATGATACCATTTCCGAGAAGCTTGGCAACTTTGATTTGACATCCGACCAAATGGATGAATTTTATGAATCGCTTACCGAACAAGGTATCGATCTTATGGACGATCCCGGCGATGATGAGGCTGCGCCTTCACATCTTGATTTGGAAAAAGAAAACGATGAAGAATTTGACCTGAATGATCTGAGCGTTCCCCCGGGTGTGAAAATCAATGATCCGGTCCGCATGTATTTAAAAGAAATCGGGCGTGTCGACCTTCTTTCCGCAGATGAAGAAATTGAACTGGCCAAAAGAATCGAAAACGGCGACGAAGAAGCGAAACGCCGGCTTGCGGAAGCAAACTTGCGTCTTGTTGTCAGCATTGCAAAAAGGTATGTGGGCCGCGGCATGCAATTCCTTGACCTGATTCAGGAAGGAAACATGGGCCTGATCAAAGCGGTTGAAAAATTCGACTACCGGAAAGGCTATAAATTCAGCACGTATGCTACATGGTGGATCCGCCAGGCCATCACGCGCGCCATTGCCGACCAGGCAAGGACAATCCGCATCCCTGTCCATATGGTCGAAACAATCAATAAATTAATCCGTGTACAGCGTTCGCTGCTCCAGGATCTGGGCAGGGAACCGACGCCGGAAGAAATTGCCGAAGAAATGGATATATCCCCGGATAAGGTAAGGGAAATCATTAAAATTGCCCAGGAACCGGTCTCACTTGAAACACCGATCGGTGAAGAAGACGATTCGCATTTAGGCGATTTTATCGAAGACCAGGAAGCCACTTCCCCTTCAGACCATGCTGCCTATGAACTTCTGAAAGAGCAGCTCGAAGATGTACTCGACACGTTAACCGACAGGGAAGAAAATGTGCTCCGCCTGCGCTTCGGCCTTGACGACGGACGTACACGTACGCTTGAAGAAGTCGGCAAAGTATTCGGTGTCACAAGGGAACGGATTCGCCAAATCGAGGCAAAAGCGCTCCGGAAACTGCGCCATCCGAGCAGGAGCAAGCGGCTGAAAGACTTCCTGGAATAATATGCCCCGCTTCCGCACATCAAGATAGCATGGCGCTTGTGCATAACCTTTTCAGCCAAGCGCCTTATTCTTTATTTACTCCGGTAAGGAAGTAAACCTTTTTCGTGCAAAAAAAGGATTATCCGAATGCCTATCGAATATATCATTTGGGATGTGCTGTATATGGATGATACTAAGAAAAATATTATCATCAACGAAATTAAAATGTGGAAAGAAAACCATATGATTCCACAAGAATATTGCGATTTCCTGCTTGCTCTTTACAATGGCGGCACGGAAGGCGGAACCGGCGAAAAACAAAATGCCGGCGGCAGGAAAAAGCCTGCCCTAAAGCTCGCGGTGTTTTCCGTTTTCATTTTAGCTTTAGCCGGAATAGCTGTATTTGTCATTTATTTTACTGAATTACATTTTATTTTGCAAACGGTGATTTTGACAGCTTTTGTCGGATTTTTACTTATTGTAGGAATTCGTTATGCTAATAAAGAATTCTTTTTTTCACTTTTCTTTATTGGCGCTGCGTTTATTTTGCTGATGCTCAGTGTGCTCGTGAATGAAAAGTTATTTGGAAATCAGCGCCATTCCTTGTATTTGCTGCTTTTTGCCAACTGCGCCCTGTGGCTTGTTGTCGGAAAATCCTACAAACTGCTGTTTTTTACCGTTTCGGGAATTCTTGGGACTGCCATTTTGGTATTTTCTATCCTAATATAGAATATATTTTAAATTTGGAACTTTCGGTTTCCGGCTTTGTTGATTTGGAATTGTGAATTTTTATTGAATTCTTCATCATTTTTATTATAATACAAAATGTAAGCGCATTCAACCAAAATCCATTCACGTATAAAAACGTTGTTAGGGCTTTCTTTATTAAAAATTTTCAGTTAAAATAAAAGAGATAAATAATGTACGCACGCTGAAAAAGCGGTAAAATAAAGGGGGAGCGCAATGAAAAAGAATCCTGTCATACCATATTTGCTGATCATGGTATTCGGGTTGGCACTTGTCTTTTTCTTTTCCATCAAGGGGATAGGCGATGCAAAACAAGTTGCGAAGGAAAAGGAAAGCCCTAAACAAACGCAGACAGCTGATTCGGGAAAATTTGACCCGGAAAGTTTCGCCAAAAAAACATGCGCGACTTGCCACGGGAACAATCTGCAGGGAGCGGTTGGGCCGAATCTGCATGGGGTTGGCAAGAAATTGTCCAAAGATAAAATTAAGGATGTGCTGAAAAACGGCACAAGCGGCGGTATGCCGGCAGGGCTTGTTGAAGCGGACCATATCGATGAAATGGCGGATTGGGTATCGAAGTTAAAATAAACGAAATGCGGGCGCCAAACAGTGCCCTTTTTTTTATGGCAAAAAGTGGCTACAATAGAAGTATCCTGTATAAAGTGGTGAAGAAATGAACAGCGAAAAACTTTCGAAAAGGCTTGGGGCAGTGGCTGCTTTTATACCGAATGGCACGAAAATTGCCGATATCGGTTCCGACCATGCTTATCTCCCTTGCTATTGTGTAAAACATGGGATTGCCAGGGAGGCGGTTGCGGGCGAAGTCGCGGACGGGCCGTACCGTTCCGCGCGCCGGCAAGTGGAACAATTGGGCCTTGCCGGAAAAATCAGTGTGAGAAAAGGCGACGGTTTGGATGTCCTTTCCCCGGGCGAAGCTGAATGCATCACGATAGCCGGAATGGGCGGTGCTTTGATCGCTTCCATACTGGAACGGGGAAAAGAAAAACTTACTGGAACAAAAAGGCTGATTCTCCAGCCAAATGTCGGATCATTGTTTGTCCGGAAATGGTGCGTGGAAAACGGATGGGTAATTATAGGTGAAAGGATTCTTGAAGAAGACGGGAAAATTTATGAAATACTCGCAGCAGATGCCGAAGCCCGCCCCCAAAATCTGACTGAAGCAGAACTCATGATGGGGCCTATTTTGATAAAAGAAAACAACGCGGCATTCCGGAAAAAATGGCAGTCCGAAAAAAGAAAATGGCAGCATATTCTCAGGAAAATGTCAGAAGCCGAACCAAGCCCGGAGCTTGAAGAGAAGAAAAGCCATTACAGGCATTTGATTGCTCTGGCAGAGGAGGTTTTAAAATGAAAAACGCCAACGGACACGAAGTGATTCAACTGTTTGAACAGTTTGCACCGAAAAAATATGCGATGGAAGGAGATCCGGTCGGCCTTCAGATCGGGCAATTAAACCGGCCAGTAAAAAATGTGCTGGTCGCGCTTGATGTGATTGAAGACGTTGTGGATGAAGCGATTGAAAATGATGTGCAGCTCATTATAGCCCATCATCCGACGATTTACCGGCCGCTGAAAAATGTTGCTACCGATACCCCGCAGGGCAGGCTGGTTGAAAAATGCATCCGCCACGGAATTGCCGTCTATGCGGCCCATACGAATCTGGATGTGGCGCCCGGCGGGGTGAATGATTTGCTGGCGGAAGCGCTCGGCCTCTGTAGCACGGAAATTTTATCGCCTACATATGAAGACAAGCTGAGGAAACTGGTTGTATATGTGCCGGTATCTCACGAGGAAAAAGTCAGGACGGCGATCGGAAATGCAGGTGCCGGTGCCATCGGGGCATACAGCCACTGCTCCTTCTCCGTCCGCGGTACCGGCCGGTTTTTGCCTGGGGAAGGCACGAACCCTTTTCTTGGAAAAGTTGGGGAACTTGAAGAAACTGAAGAAGTAAGGGTGGAGACGATATACACGGCTTCGATTGAAAAACAGGTGCTGCAGGCGATGTTCCGTACGCATCCGTATGAGGAGGTCGCTTATGACATTTATCCTGTTGAAAATGAAGGCACAAAGCTCGGACTCGGCAGGATCGGCGAACTGGAAAAGGAAATGGCACTTTGGGAATTTGCCGAACATGTAAAAAAAGCGCTCGATGTCAAAGCTTTGCGCGTGGTTGGAAACTTGGAAGATAAAGTGAAAAAAGTGGCAGTGTTGGGCGGTGACGGCAATAAATATTTTTCGCGGGCCAAAAGGGCAGGCGCCGATGTTTTCGTAACCGGGGATTTTTATTACCATAATGCCCATGATGCTTTGGCGATGGGACTGAACGTTATTGATCCCGGACACAACGTCGAAAAAGTGATGAAAAAAGGCGTTGCGAATTATTTGCAGAAAGCATGCGGGGAAAAAGGGCTTGATGTCCGATTTATTGAGTCCAAAGTAAATACGGATCCGTTCAGGTTTCTGTAAAAATAAGCGGCGGGTGACCATGGGAACCCGCCACATCAAGATTTATGCTTTTTTGGACAGTGTAGGATGGGGATTTTTTACTTTCGGCAAAATTTTGCTTAACGGCACTTTCCGCTCGCGCATCCATGTCGATTCATCCTCCGGGTCATATTGCTCGAGAAACGCAATGACTTCACGGACGATCGGCGTTGGAGTCGAAGCACCCGCGGTTACGGCTACTTTGCTGACGCCGTCCAGCCATTCCAGTTTGATTTCTTCCACATCGGCAATGCGGTATGCTTTCGTATGCGCGATTTCTTCCGATACTTGCGCCAGGCGGTTCGAATTATTGCTTCTCGGGTCGCCGACAACAAGCAGAAGATCCGCTTCTTTTGCCTGTTCCGCAACGGCTTTCTGGCGAATTTGCGTTGCGTGGCAAATTTCGTTATATTTTTCGGCAGTTGGGTATTTTTCTTGGACGAGATCCATGATGTCCGCCACATCCCATTGGCTCATCGTCGTTTGGTTCGTCACGATGATTTTATCATTCCGGATGTTGAGTGCTTCCACATCTTCTTTTGTCTCAACCAAGTGGACGATCCCCGGGGCAACCCCGACCGCCCCCTCAGGCTCGGGATGCCCCTTTTTACCGATATAAATGACATCATAGCCTTCTTTTTCCTTTTCACGGATCAGGTCATGCGTTTTCGTTACGTCCGGGCACGTGGCATCGATTGCAGTCAGCCCTTTTTTCCTGGCGAGTTCGCGCACTTCGGGGGATACGCCGTGCGCGGTAAAAATGACAGTGCCTTCATTGATCTTCTCCAAAATTTCTTTCCGGTTTTTTCCGTCCAGGGTGATGATTCCATCTTCTTTAAAGGCGTCCGTCACATGCTGGTTGTGGACAATCATGCCGAGTATGTAGATGGGGCGCGGCAATGTTTTATCTAAAGCGGCATTGCGGGCGATGACCATCGCGTCGACAACGCCGTAGCAGTAGCCTCGGGGGGAAATTTTAATAACCTCCATTGCGATCCTCCTAGTAAATATTCCGGAAACATATGAAGTCCGGACTTAAAATTGTATTCTAACACAATTGTATTATATCGGAATTTAAGGCAGAATACAAAATGGGGCATAAGGCTTATCATGCAAAAAAACCGCCTGTACCGGGGTACAAACGGTCCTGTTTTTTAAATAAATAATTTAGGTACGGAAGCGCCTTTTTCCTGGATGTTTTCTTCTTTTTTCTTTTCCTTTTTCTTCCTGGAGCTGCTTGCGGATGTGCGGTCTGCGCTTTTTGTGACGCGCCCCGTTTTGCCGGCGGTGCTTGGAGAAGTGCGTTTTTTGTTTTGCCCGCTTGATTCCTCTGCCCCTGCTTCATTAACCGGCGCATTTTTTAATCCGCGGTACATTTTCCACATGGCAGGCAAATTTTTAATCAGCGGGCCGTACTGTTGGATCATCGGCCCGACCTGCTGCGCCGTTTTAATGACATTTTGTGTATTGTTTAAAAATGAACTGATCGAATTCGGATTTGCAATCGACTTCAGCAGCGATCCGCCTCCCCCGGCGGCTCCTCTTTGGAAGGCGTTTGCCGGATTCATGGCTGCATTTTGCCCGCCGCGCTGGAACAACCTTGATAAGAGCCCGCCGCGGCCCTGGAAGGCGGGTCCGCCCCCGGCGCGGAATACCGGATTATGCCCAAAACCGGCACCGAAAGGCCTAAGCATACCGGGGCGGTTCAACGTAAATGGGTTCCTTTGCATTCCGCCAATCGGACGACCCAGCCCCTGGTTTGGTGGCCCGAAAAACGGCATATTTCTTGGCGGCATTGTTTTATCCCCCTTTCTGTTCTTTAACGCCGTTCATTTATACAATATGCAGGGCAGGCGGAAACGTCTGGAATGCAGAAAAGTTTCTTGGCAGCATCTTTGCCGGAAAGTAGCGTTTTTTTCGAATGTCGATTATAATAACAAGACGTTCCTAGGCGTGTGAGATAAGGAGTGGAAACATGATCAATACGAATTGGAAAGATTTTGGTTTTAAGCCTTTTATCGAAACGGCTGTAGAAAATAAGGGATTTCTTGAACCGACGGAAATCCAGAAAAAAATGATCCCGCTCGTGCTAAAAGGGGAAAGCGCGATCGGCCAGTCACAAACCGGCACGGGCAAAACGCATGCCTATGTGCTGCCGGTTTTGCAGAAAACAGATCCAAGCCTTCATGAAGTGCAGTCGGTCATTACGGCGCCGACTAGGGAACTGGCAAGCCAGATCTATCATGAAGTCCTGGATATTTTAAAATGGGATGAAACAGGCGGCATTACAGCGCGGCTTTTTATCGGCGGAACGGACAAGCAGCGCGATATTGGAAAGCTGAAAAAACAGCCGCAGATCGTTGTTGGAACGCCTGGAAGAATCTATGATCTTGTGAAAGAACAGGCCCTATTTGTCCATACTGCAAAAATTTTGGTCGTCGATGAAGCGGATATCATGCTTGATATGGGCTTTATTGCAGATGTCGACCAAATTGCCGGACGGATACCGAAAGAGCTGCAAATGCTCGTATTCTCGGCCACGATTCCGGAAAAATTAAAGCCGTTTTTGAAAAAGTATATGGAAAACCCGAAATTCGAGCAGGTGCAGCCGAAGCAAATTTCTGCGGAAAAAATCGAGCATATTTTAATACCAAAACGCTCGCGGGAGAAAATCGATGTATTGTATGATGTACTTAAAGCGTTTAATCCTTATTTAGCGATTGTGTTTGCCAATACAAAAGTGATGGTGGACGAGATATCGGGCCGACTGGCGGAAAAAGGGATGAAAACTGCCCGCATCCACGGGAATTTGACGCCGCGGGAAAGGGCAAAGACGATGAAGCAAATTAAAAACCTTGATTTCCAGTATATTGTCGCTACCGATTTGGCGGCGAGAGGCATTGACATTGAAGGCGTCAGCCATGTCGTCAACTATGAGCTGCCGAAAGACTTGACGTTTTACATCCACCGAGCCGGCAGGACTGCACGTGCGAACCTTTCGGGCATTTGCGCGACCATCTACGAGCCTTCTGATGAATATGCCCTTACACAACTTGAAAAATTGGGCATCGTTTTTGAAAACCGCGACTTGAGAAACGGGGAATGGGTGGAACGGCACGACCGGAACCGCCGCAAAAAACGCGTAAGGCAGGCAGATGAAATGGAAATAGCGGCGAGAAGGGCAATTGGCAGGCCGAAAAAAGTGAAGCCGGGGTATAAAAAGAAAATCGAGCGGCAAATCGAGACAATCAAAAAACGCCAAAGAAAAATGCAAAAACGCAAATAAAAGGGGAGAAACATTGATGTTAAAAATCGGTTCACACGTTTCCATGAGCGGCAAAAAAATGCTGCTTGCGGCAAGCGAAGAAGCGGCATCATATGGCGCCAACACCTTTATGATTTATACCGGTGCGCCGCAGAACACGAGAAGAAAGAAAATCGAAGACTTAAATATCGAAGCCGGCCTTGCCCACATGAAAGAGCACGGCATCAAAGAAATTGTCGTCCATGCGCCTTATATTATCAATATCGGGAATGCGGCCAACCCTGCCACTTTTGAGCTCGGCATCAATTTTTTGAATTCGGAGATCGAACGGACGGAAGCGATCGGGGCGAAGCAAATCGTCCTCCACCCGGGCGCCCATGTCGGTGAGGGGCCGGAAAAAGGCATCCGGAAAATCATTGAAGGTTTAAATGAAGTGCTCACACCGGGCCAAAATGTCCAAATTGCGCTGGAAACGATGGCCGGCAAAGGTTCCGAATGCGGAAGGACGTTTGAAGAATTGGCGAAAATCATCGACGGTGTCAAATTTAATGACAAGCTTTCGGTTTGTTTCGACACCTGCCATACGCATGATGCCGGTTATGATATAAAGCACCGGTTCGATGATGTGCTGGATGAGTTTGACCGCATCATCGGGATCGGCCGCCTCAAAGTTTTGCATGTCAATGACAGCAAAAATGAAGCGGGCGCACGGAAAGACAGGCACGAAAATATCGGTTTTGGTCATATCGGATTTGAAGCCCTCGACTATATCGTGCACCACCCGCAGCTTGAGGACATCCCGAAAATTTTGGAAACCCCGTATGTCGGCGAAGATAAAAAGAACCGGAAACCGCCGTACAAATATGAAATTGAAATGCTGAGAAACCGGCAGTTTGATGAAGATTTATTAATGAAAATTATGCAGCAGCCCGTCTGACGGCCTGACCGCTTTATGCGGCAGGCTTTTTTCATTTTTTTGGAAATTCAGACATGCTTTTGCAAAATGAAAAGAAACTGTAATCTTTTTGTCGAACTTTGAT
This sequence comes from Weizmannia acidilactici, assembly GCF_008974225.1. Classification (NCBI taxonomy): domain Bacteria; kingdom Bacillati; phylum Bacillota; class Bacilli; order Caryophanales; family Bacillaceae; genus Heyndrickxia; species Weizmannia acidilactici. Next base: position 66,801 of record NZ_BKZR01000007.1, read on the forward strand.
GCTATAATTTAAATATAAAAAAGAACAACAAAACTGGTATTTAACATAATTGTAAATTACGAGATTGATAGATTACGATACATAGCTATGGAGGAGTTAAAGTGAGTAAGAAGTTTTTGTCGATTACGGCCGCGGCTTTCATCGGGGCCGGCAGTACTTTTGTTCCTTTTAGCAAAGCATTTGCCGAAAGCACTACGAAAAGTATCAAAAGCCAAGAATCGCTTGTCCAATCGAGCATTTCCAGCAAGCAGAATGAAATCGCCAAAATTTTGGCGGACCAGAAGCAGCTTCAGGATGACATGAAAAAAATTTCCAGTAAAATCAGTGAAACCAACCGGAAAATCACTGAAAAAAACCAGGAAGTGCAAAATACAAAAGCCCAAGTGGCCGAACTGAACACGAAAATTAAGGAAACGCAAAAAAGAATTGAAGAACGTAACCAGGTGCTTGCGGAGCGCGCGCGCGATATACAGCAAAACGGCGGTTCTGTCAGCTATTTGGATGTCATTCTCGAATCGAAAAGTTTAAGCGACCTCATCAGCCGTGCAGCAGCTGTTACAACTTTTGTCAACGCTGACCGGTCCATCCTCGAGGCCCAGGAAAAAGACAAAAAAGAATTAAAAGCGTCAAAAGATGAAGTGCAGGCAAAACTAGCTAAAATTCAGTCCGATTTGGCCGATTTGCAGGAGCTGAAAGAAGCAAATAAATACGAGCTGGCAGACCAGAAAAGCATGGAAGCCGCACTGGATGACCAAAAACAGGCCATTGCGGATGAAATTTCCAAGCTGAAATACAAGGCTGCTTCTTTAAGTGCCCAAGAAAAAGCCGCCCTTGCAGAACTTGAAAAAGAACAGTCCACCGCAAAAGCTTCTTCCGCTTCGGAAACCGCAACGGCGTCAAGCGTCCAATCGAATGATGCATCCGCATCACAAAACGGATCCGGCTCAGGCAGCAAGTCAAGCGCAAATACGCATAAGGCAAAAACAAATTCAGGATCGGACAGCCAGGCAAGTTCAAGCTCCGGCTCCGGTTTAAGTTCAAATGTGGGGGCAAGTTCTTCCCCTTCATCCGGCAACACATCGGTGTCGAGCGGAAGCACATCGAAGAGCGCATCGGAAATTATTGAAAAAGCAATCAGTGCAGGTTCTTCTTTGATCTGGCATTCGCCGTATAAATTTGGCGGCGGGAGGAACGCATCCGATATTGCAAACCGCCGTTTTGACTGCTCATCTTTTGTGCACTGGGCATATTTGCAGGCTGGTGTCAATTTAGGCGGTGCGGGTGCGACGACGGATACGCTCGTCGGTTTGGGCCGTGCAGTCAGCCCGTCACAAATGAAACGGGGAGACTTGATCTTCTTTGACACGTACAAAACGAACGGCCATGTCGGCATTTATCTCGGAAACGGGCAATTTTTGGATGACAACAGTTCCCACGGCGTTTCCGTTGACAGTTTGAGCAATGGCTATTGGAAGAGCGTCTTTAACGGCGTTGTCAGAAGAGTAGTAGAATAATGGATAAAAAACCGGTTTGGGGTTCCAAGCCGGTTTTTTATCCGGCCCAATCGGTGCGTTTTGTAGGGCTCCTGCGGAAAAAGTGGCCCGTTGACACAAAACGTTCCGGGGTGGGAAACCTGTTGGGCAAACGTATTTTGCGCTCATTTGCAATGCCGGATTACGGTTGCACACTATTTCGTAAACAGTACAAAAACCCGGTTGATTTCCCGCGCTGTTTCCGGGCTGGTGATTTTTGCAATGTCTTTCAGGGCTTTGCTGCGGGCCTGGTCTTCAAAAATATCCAGCTGCTTTCCGCGTAAATAATCCGCAATTTTTTCCGCATCTTCGCGGCTGATTTTCACTTTAAACTGCCGGGCATATTTAAATAATTCTTCACCGGTAATCATATTTACCTTATAATTGACCATATTTTGAATGAGCTTCACTGCGCATCACACTCCCTGCTTCATGTATATGCACCTTTATGGAAAATGTTCCTTTGTCGCCTTTACAATCGGGCGTGGCAAGTGTATAATGTTTAAATCGGAATGATTCTGATTGAGGGAGACTGTTTATGAACGACTATATTGTTGAAGTTTCCGGCGTTTCTTTCCGGTATGACCGGAGAAATGTACTGGAACAAATTGATTTGAAGATTCCGAGGGCAGCATTTCTCGGCATCGTCGGCCCGAACGGTTCCGGAAAATCGACGCTGTTGAAGCTGATCCTCGGGCTGTTAAAGCCGCTGGAAGGGGAAATCCGTCTGTTCGGCACGCCAATTAACAAATTTAAAGATTGGAGCCGGATCGGGTTCGTTTCGCAAAAAGCAAACTCGTTCAACACAGGATATCCTGCGACCGTCTTTGAGGTGGTGGCAAGCGGGCTGACGAAAAAAACGGGACTGTTTCGCTTTTTAGGCAATGAAGCGAAAAAAGAAGTATTGGACGCGATCCGCTCGGTTGGGATGGAAGGGTATGTGCATCAAAATATCGGTGAACTGAGCGGGGGGCAGCAGCAGCGTGTATTTATCGCAAGGGCAATCGCCAGCAAACCGGAGATCCTGATTTTGGATGAGCCGACAGTAGGGGTTGACCAGCGCCATGTCCAGTCTTTTTATGAAATGCTGGAACGGCTGAATAAACAGCTTGGGATCACGCTTATACTGGTTACCCACGATATCGGAGCCATTTCAAATAGGGTGACGCATGTCGCCTGCCTGAACAAACACTTGTATTTCCACGGCGACAGGGAAGCGTTTGAAAAGCTGGATGATAAGAAACTGTCCTCATGGTATCACCATGATATCCGGCTTTTGTCGCATGAACATGGATGAGAAGGAGTAAAGCATGATCACAGCGCTTTTACATTATCAATTTTTGCAAAATACGTTTCTTACCGGCATCATGATCGGCATCATTGCGCCGCTGATCGGGAGTTTTATCGTCGTGCGCCGCTTGTCGCTCATTGCGGACGCGCTCAGCCATGTCACATTGTCAGGGATCGCTGTCAGCCTGTTTTTAAGCAGTAAACTCCCGGTATTATCGGGACTCAATCCGCTTTATATCGGGACAGGTTTTTCCGTACTCGGTTCCGTTTTGATCGAACGTTTGCGGGTCGTGTACCGCTATTACCAGGATCTCGCCATCCCGATCATCATGTCCGGCGGGATCGGCATCGGGCTGATTTTTATCTCGCTTGCCGGCGGGTATAATGTTGATTTAATGAACTATTTGTTCGGTAGCGTCAGTGCGGTGAGCCGGACAGATCTTTGGCTGATATTGGCAATCAGTATTGCGGTGGCGGCTGTTATTATTTTGTTGTATAAAGAATTATTTTTGCTCTCTTTCGATGAAGAATACGCCAAAGTTTCCGGTATTCCGGCGAAAACGATCCATTTGGTTTTTATGGTGCTAATTGCATTGGTGATATCTGCAGCAATGAGAATTGTCGGGATCATGCTCGTTTCGGCGCTCATTACGCTGCCGGTCGCCGCAAGCATCCGCATCAGCCGCGGCTTTAAGCAGACGATTTTGTTTTCCGTCTTATTCGGTGAGATTTCCGTGATGGGGGGGCTGGTTAGCGCCTTTTACCTCGACCTGCCGCCTGGCGGAACGATTGTACTGATTTCGATCCTTATTTTGCTTATGGCAATCTATATCAAACGTTTTCGGACCGGTATCCGCTTCAGCAAAAAGAAGGTGTGAGTCAAGTGCTTTTAGAAGAGGCAATTGAAATATTGAAGGATAACGGCTATAAACATACGGGGAAACGTGAAAAAATGCTTGACCTGCTTTCCAAAAGAAATAAATATTTAACGGCGAAAGATGTGCTGGAATGGATGAAAAGTGATTACCCGGGCTTGAGTTTTGATACGATTTACCGGAATTTGTCTCTGTTTGCGGAACTCGGGATTCTTGAAGTGACGGAGCTGTCGGGTGAAAAACATTTCCGTTTCAAATGCTCGACGGACCATCATCACCACCATTTCATTTGTTTGGCGTGCGGAAAGACGAAGGAAATCCCGGACTGCCCGATGCTGACGATCCACAGCGGGCTGGAAGGCTGCGCCATTTCCGGCCATAAATTCGAAGTGTACGGCACCTGCCCGGAATGCATGGCGCATGGGAAAGGGCACATGTAAAAAACCCTGCTGTATTTTCCCAGCAGGGTTTTTTTACAGGCGCACGGCTTACCCGGTTGTTCCGGCCCAGCGGCGGATCCATTCATCGGCTTCCTTCCAATTTTTAACCCGGTATACATTTTTCGGGACGGGATCCCGGTTATACGGGGTGTCGAACAGAAGGACGGGGATGCCGAGTTCTTCGGCGATCGCGGCCGCGTTATCATGCTTGTCTTCCAGAAAGACATCGATATCATATTTTTTGGCCGTTTCCACTTTATGGTGTGTGCCGATCAGTTCAATATGGTGGTATTTCAGTTGCTGTCTTGAAAACCAGTTTTTGGTAACTTTAAGCAAATGGGATGCACGCGCACTGATAAAATATAGCTCAAATCTGTCTGCCCATTTGGTTAGTACTTCTTTTGCCCCTTCAGCAATCGGCGATTTTTCATAGATGGCCGGTTCGGATTGGATGAACCACCTGTTAAATGTTTCCGGCGGTATGTCGACTACATCTGTGATTTCATACTTCGTCAAATCTTCATATTTTAAATGAATATGAAAAGCTTCATTGATAAACGGGACGAGCGATTCCGGACTTGTTACAGTCCCGTCAATATCAATTCCGAAACGTTTTTTCCCTTTCATTGGTGCCTCTCCTTTGCTTCAGTATTAACAGTGTAGCACAAACCCGCAAAAAGGGGAATGGAGCAAGTTTTAACGGAAATTGGCAGCATGGAAAGATATCCGGCGTGCAAAATAATGGTGCTTCTATTCATGGAAAGCGAGGGATGCGCGTGGACAGGGAAGACCGTATGCAACAGGCTTCGACGAAAAGCGATTCCGGCACGGCCGGGCACGATTATCGTGAAGAAACGGCTGCCGAGCTTTCGGCGCCTGCGTATACAAACAGGAGGGAGGAGCCGGTGTCGGAAGACGGAATGGTTTCCCGGTTTTACGGTTGGGCTTCGCTCTTTCTCGCTGTGCTTTCACTGTTTTTTCTCCCGGTTTTGCTGGGCGCTTCGGCCATTGTGCTCGGGCTGATCGCCCGCGGCAAAGGTGCCGGCACGACCGGTGCATGGGCCATTGGGATCGGGGCGGTATCCCTTATCCTCGGGCTGTTTGTATTTCCTTTCTTTTAAATTGGATAGCAGCATAAAGAAACACCGGCTAAGCAATGAGCCGGTGTTTTCTTAAACCAAATTGATATTTTGTTCAGCTTGTTTTTTATAATACGCTTCGGCAAGGATGTCGATTTCTTTTTTCAGTTCTTCCACCATCTTGTCTTCCGGTACTTTCCGCACGATTTTCCCTTTGCGGAACAGAAGCCCTTCGCCGCGGGCGCCGGCAATGCCGATATCCGCTTCCCTTGCCTCGCCCGGTCCGTTTACCGCGCAGCCGAGCACAGACACTTTAATCGGTGCTTTGATGGTTTGTAAATATTCTTCTACTTCGTTTGCGATGCTGATCAAATCGATCGCGATCCTGCCGCACGTCGGGCAGGAAATGAGCGTCGGGGCATTGGAAGCAAGCCCGAAAATTTTCAGTAGTTCGCGCGCCACTTTCACTTCCTCAACCGGATCCGCGCTCAACGAAATGCGGAGTGTATTGCCAATGCCCATGTTCAAAAGCGTCCCGATCCCGGCCGCGCTTTTGATGGTCCCTGAAAACAGTGTCCCGGATTCCGTAATGCCGAGGTGGAGCGGATAGTCAAATGTTCTTGCCGCTTTTTCATAGGCTTCTATTGCAAGCCGCACATCCGATGCTTTCATCGAAACGATGATATCATGGAAATCGAGGTCTTCCAAAATTTGAATATGGTGCAGGGCGCTTTCGACCATGCCGTCCGCCGTCGGGTAGCCGTATTTTTGCAAAATATGCTTTTCCAGACTTCCGGCATTGACCCCGATACGGATCGGAATGCCGCGTTCCTTGGCGGCTTTTACGACCGCTTCAACTTTTTCGCGCTTTCCGATATTGCCCGGATTGATCCGGATTTTATCAACCCCGCCTTCAATTGCTTTTAAGGCGAGGCGGTAATCAAAATGGATATCCGCAACAAGCGGGATACGGATTCTCTTTTTTATTTCGGGGATGGCATTGGCTGCCCTTTCATCCGGAACAGCAACACGGACGATTTGGCAGCCGGCTTCCTCCAACCGTTCGATCTGCCGGACAGTTGCATCCACATCATGGGTTTTTGTCGTCGTCATGCTTTGGATAAATAATTCATTGCTTCCCCCGATCGTCAAATTGCCGACCTTAACTGGGCGCGTTTTTGAACGATGTATGATTTCACCCAAGGAAATTCGCTCCTTTTATGATCTATCAATCTAGTGAAAACTGATTGTGCCAAGTTTTATTGTACCAATTTTCTGCATGGATTGACAAGGAATTAATGGGAGGCATGATAGATTGGGAAACGGTATGTCTGTCCGATTTGAATATCTTCCGGGGCAATTCCGTTATTGAGCCTGCTGAAATCGCGGATGATCTTTTCAATGGAAAGATCTTTGGAAGAGCCGGAAAGTTTTTCGACAATGGTAAGGACAGTATCACCGGGATTGACCCGGACCGTGGCAAATGGTTCCTGTTTGTGCTGTACTGTATTTTGGTAAGCGGATTTTTCAGGTGTTTCCTGCGCATAGGACGGGATCGTGCCGGCGTGGATATCGTAGTAAATGCTGTAGGAAATAATGGCGGCTGAGATAAGGGCAAACATTTTTTTTAACATGAGACAATTCCCCTCCTTTAAGGTGCTATATGTATATGTGCAGGGATGTCCATATAGAACCAGAACCGGGGAAAAGGGGATTAAGTTTTTGGTTCTGTTAAATTTATTGTTGATTATCGCTGATTTCTTAGACTACTGCGGGATAAACGAGCAAGAAAAGACCCCTTGTGCACAGGCATTGAGTGATAAGGCTTGCAGACGCAGGGCGCGAAGCAGATTTCGCGATCATTAACATTGATCAAGAACTTCGCCAAGTTTTTAAAAAATGCAAGCCATAAAATTTGCCATTAATAAGCGGGTTTTGGTACATTAAATATGACAAAACTTTGAACTTTTTAGTTCACACCATTACATAGGGGAGGAATAGAAATGACCTATACTTTACCGCAATTGCCGTATGCGTACGATGCGCTCGAGCCTTATATCGACAAGGAAACAATGAACATCCATCATACGAAGCACCATAACACTTATGTTACAAACCTAAATAAAGCTTTGGAAGGCCATGATGATCTGGCGGCTAAATCAGTTGAAGATTTGATCGCGGATTTGGATGCCGTTCCGGAAGATATCCGTACGGCTGTCCGCAATAACGGCGGAGGCCATGCGAACCACTCGCTGTTCTGGAAACTGCTTTCGCCTAACGGCGGCGGAGAACCAAAAGGCGCGCTTGCGGATGCGATCAACAGCAAATTCGGCAGTTTTGAAAAATTTAAAGAACAATTCTCCGCTGCAGCAGCAGGCCGTTTCGGCTCAGGCTGGGCATGGCTTGTTGTCAACAACGGCGAATTGGAAATCACTAGCACTCCGAACCAGGACAGCCCGCTTTCCGAAGGCAAAAAACCGATCCTCGGCCTGGACGTGTGGGAACATGCTTACTATTTGAAATACCAAAATCGCCGCCCGGAATATATTGCAGCATTCTGGAATGTCGTCAACTGGGATGAAGTTGCAAAATTGTACGAAGCAACAAAATAAAATAATGATAAAAAAGAGCGTGCCGCGTTTTCGCAGGCACGCTCTTTTTTATCCGCCCGCTTGTTCCATATGAATAAAGGCTCCGCTTTTTCAAACAATATAGGGGAATGAGGGGAGTTTTTATTGATGAAGCGAGTTCAAAAATGGTTTGGAGATATTGAACTGTCAAAGGATTTGGTTTTGCTGCTTGCGATCGGGGGGCTTTATTCTTTAAGTGTTTCCCTGTCGAATTCCTTTGTCAACATTTATTTATGGAAACAAACAGGAGAGTACATAGATCTGGCGGTTTATAATTTATCGGTGGTCATCCTCCAGCCGCTGACGTTCATTGTCGCCGGCCGTTGGGCAAAAAAAGTGGACAGAGTGTTGGTGTTCCGGATCGGGGTGGCTTTTTTGGCGCTGTTTTATTTGTGTGTCCTGTTTTCCCGCGGGCATGCGAGTCAATATATTGTTTTGCTCGGGGGGCTGCTCGGGGTAGGTTACGGGTTCTACTGGCTTGCCTATAATGTGCTGACGTTTGAAATCACAGAACCCGAAACGAGGGATTTTTTTAACGGCTTTATGGGCGCTTTCAGTTCCATCGGCGGCATGGCCGGTCCGTTTGCAGCCGGACTGATTATTTCCGCCATCGGGAAAAACGGCTATACGGTTGTTTTTGCTTTATCTTTGCTGTTGTTTGCCATTGCAGTCGTGCTTAGTTTTTTCATATCACCTCGTCCGGCACAAGGCCGTTACTTGTTTAAACACGTATTAAAACAGCGGAGCTACAACCCGAACTGGAAAAGGATCACAAACGCGCATTTTGTCCAAGGGCTCCGGGACGGCACGTTTGTTTTTATGATCTCCGTATTTGTGTTTCTTTCCACGGGGAGCGAACTTTCCCTCGGCACATTCGGGCTGATCAATTCATTCCTGCAGTTTTTGGGATATACACTTGTCGCCAGATTTGTAAAAATCAAACACCGCCAGCGTTTGATTTTTTTGGGGGGGCTGCTTTTGTATGCGGCTGTCTTTTTGTTCATTTTTGAAGTGACCTATCCAAGAATGCTTTTGTATGCGGCAACGATTGCACTTGCGTATCCGCTTTTGCTCGTCCCGTATAATTCCATGACCTATGATGTGATCGGGAGGGCATGGAAAGCGGCGGAAGCACGGATCGAGTATATCGTCGTTCTTGAAATGTTTACCAATTCCGGGAGAATCACTTCGATCTTGCTGTTTATTGTGGCTGTAACTTTTTTTAATGACCAGGTGAGCATCCGCGTGCTGATGCTTTTGATCGGGGCAGGTCATTTATGCATTTCGTTTTTTACAAGGAACATCCGGCTCCGGGAAGACCTGTAACGCACCGCTGTTTTCAAAAATGGCGGTATTTTTTATAGCCATTGCAGCTTTTTTTCGTTAAAATGGACAGTAGAGCCGATTTACGAAAGGAGCAGAAAAGTTTTGAAGAAAAAAAAGCGGAAAAAGAGATCGCATATTCCGTTTCGGATGAATATGCTGTTCTTTGCTGTTTTTGTGCTTTTTTCGGTCTTAGTCGTGCGTCTGGGCATTGTTCAGATTGTTTACGGGCAGGATTATAAAAAAGAACTGGAACAGACGGAGGACCAGACGATTAATACTTCTGTTCCCCGTGGAAGAATTCTTGACCGGAACTATAAGGTGATTGTTGGAAATAAAGCGGAGAAAGCCATCACATATACTAGAACAACGGCTGACAGCACGGATAAAATGCTGAAGGTCGCCAAGGCTTTGGCCAAAATTGTGAAAGCATCGCCTTCCGATTTGAAGCAGATTACGGATCGGGATAAAAAGGATTTTTGGATCCTGACCCACCAGAACGAAGCGAAACAGCTGGTTTCAAAAAAAGAGCAGGAGAAATTGAAAAACAACAGTGACGCGATTTATAAATTGCAGTTGAAGCGTATCACAAAAAATGATATCGACTCTTTTTCCCAACAGGATTTGAATGAGCTGGCGATTTACAGGAAGATGTCGTCCGGCTATGCCTTATCACCGCAAATTATTAAAAATACGGGCGTTACGGATAAAGAGTATGCAACGGTCAGCGAAAATCTTTCTTCTCTGCCGGGCGTGGACATTACGACCGACTGGGAACGGAATTATGTGTTTAAAGAAGCAAACGGCGATTCCGTTTTAGGTTCTGTCCTCGGCGGCGTTTCGACGGAGAAAGAGGGCCTTCCTTCCGACAAGGAGCAATATTACACGGCCCGCGGTTACAGCCGCAATGACCGCGTCGGGACGAGCTATCTCGAGCAGGAATACGAAGATGTGCTGAGCGGGGAAAAAGAGAAAATCAAAACAAAGACGGATAAAGAAGGTAATGTGATCAAATCGACCGTTATCAGCAAAGGGCAGCCGGGCAGCGACCTTGTCCTGACAGTTGATATCGAACTGCAGAAAGAGATTGAAAAAATCTTGACACAGGAGATTTCGGCGGCAAGGGCAAGCAATCCGCTGGTGGACAGGGCATTTGTTACGGTCATGAATCCTTATACGGGTGAAATTTTGGCAATGGCCGGTAAACAGGTGCAAACGGACACGAAAACCGGAAGGGCAAAAATAGCCGACTTTGCGCTCGGGAATATGACAACGTCTTATCCATCCGGTTCCGCTGTAAAAGGCGCAACGATCCTGACCGGTTACCAGACCGGCGCGATTAAGCCGGGCCAGGTATTTGTTGACCAGCCGCTCCATTTTCTTGGCACACCTACCAAAAAGTCATGGGTAGCCGGGAACGGGTTCGGCGCCATTAATGATCTGACGGCTTTGCAGTATTCTTCAAACGTCTATATGTTCCGCCTAGCGATGAGCCTCGGCGGGCAGAAGAACTATGTGCCGAACAGCACATTGGATATTAACAAAATGAAAGCCATTAAGGAATTTCGCAAGTATTTTGCCGAATTCGGCCTCGGCGTCAAAACGGGTATTGATCTTCCGGGCGAAGTGACCGGATACCAAACACCGGTACCGCCGAATAACGGGAATGTGCTTGACTTTGCGATCGGGCAGTTTGACACCTATACGCCGCTCCAGCTCTGCCAATATATTTCGACGATCGCGAACGGCGGCTACCGCGTGCAGCCGCATATTGCGAAAGAAATCAGAAAGCCGAGCAAAGATGGAAAAACGCTCGGCGCTGTTGAAAAAGTAATCGGCACAACCGTCCTGAACCGTGTTGATATGAGCGCATCATACATCAACCGTGTTAAAGAAGGCTTTTACCGTGTCGTCAATATGCCACACGGGACCGCTTACGGACGAATTGATTCGAGTCTAAAAGTAGCGGGCAAAACTGGTACGGCCCAGGCCATATACGGCGGGGAAAAAGTGGAACAGTATGCAGCTGAAGGCAAAGCCCGGCCGGCAATTTGGAATGAGGCATGGAACTCGACATTTGTCGGCTATGCCCCGTACAACCATCCGGAAATCGCGATTTCTGTTGTCGTGCCTTGGTCCTATATGGGAAACGCTACGGATCCGCATACGAACTTGAAAATTGCCAACCAGGTATTTAAAGCCTATTTTGACTTAAAGAAAAAAGAAGCGGGAAGTGAAACCAATACGGCTTCACAAACTGTTCAAAATTAAAGCCAGGCGAAATCCAACTGACGTCGGACAGGCTAAGAATAAAAAACGGATAACGGGGTGTCCTCGCTATCCGTTTTTTATCCTATGCTTAATTCATGTAATCGGAAATAATGAGCCGGACTTCTTGCACAGGCAGGGCGGACTGTTTCGCGATTTGCTCGAAAGACAGGCCTTGCTTGAACAAAGCCAGCACCTGGTTTTTCACAATTTCATTTACCTGTATGCGCGCCGACGGCTTTTCCGGCAAAAAAGGGTCACCAGCCATTAATTCTTCTTCCAGTACCTGCAATCTTTTTTTGATTTTGTATGTCTCCTGGAAAAATTGTAAGGATAAATCTTCCAATTCTTTTTCCAGGTAGCGGGCAGGGTCTTTATGGAAAAAAGAAATGACAAACAATACGGCCGATAGCGCCAATAAGGTGATGATGGTAATCGCCATGGTTTTCTCTCCTTTAATCAGGTACTAACCCTATTTATAACATGATTTTGCGGCATTGTGTACAGCCAATCCGGAAGGCGCAGGTGTTGCGCGCAAGAATTTATGCGTATGAAAAAAACATACTGGCAATTCGGGCGGAAAAATGCTATGATAGATAAGTCGTATGAACAGTTGATGAGATTTAGGTTTGGAGGGATGAACATGCGTGTAAATATAACATTGGCTTGCACGGAATGCGGTGAGCGTAACTATATTACAACGAAAAATAAACGTACGAACCCGGACCGTATTGAATTGAAAAAATACTGCCCGCGGGACAAACGCGCAACTTTACACCGCGAAACAAAGTAAGCAGCAGGAAATTCCTGCTGTTTTTTCTTTCGCCAAAGGATAATTTTCCTCTCCCTTTGGAAACCTAATAAAAGTTCCGGCAAAATTTTTAAGGGGGGAATGGAATATGAACGGGTGGATCAAATGGCTGGCGATGCTGCTGCTCTTAACGGGGTTGTACAGAAACCGTTACCGGATTTTTAATGCCGTGCTTGGGTATGGTCTCATCAGAAAGTGGGCGGTAACGGCGGCAATGAGGATTCCCGGAATTCGTTCCCGATTTATCCAGTCCGCTTTCCAATAAAAAAACGAAAAAGGACAGGTGTAATGCGCAATCGCTTTACACGCCGTCCTTTTTTTCGCTATAGTTAGGGTAAGACCGAATGGAAAAGGCAGGGGAAATTGTGAGCAGTAGGGAAGATTTTTTATTTTGGAAACTAGGCCACTATTTCGTCGTGGAAAACAGCTACCGGATCATCTACCTCAGCGGGGGCCGGGATGAAATGTGGCTAGAAAATACTGCGAATAAAAAAATGCCGTTTGTACGGCTATTGCGTTATGATCTTGACTGGGGAAGTTGGTTGTACCGCGATATCCGGTATACGGGTGCGCACGCGGAGGATTTGTGCAGGCAGACAGGCCGGAATGCATTCCGTGTCCTGAATATCTACGTCAGTGAATATGCGCCCGTCGATGAATATCAAATGTATTTGGCGGAACCGCTACTTGTGAACCGGGGCAGAACGGAAGTCCATACGATTCTTTTGGAAAGCGGGCATTTGGGGGAAGGGCTAAGGCGCCTGAACAATTTGACGGGAGGCAATTTTGAAACCGCACCCGGCGCAAGCGGGGAAGATACCTATGCACTGCAGCGCATTGTCCTTGAACACGCCGCCCGCCGGGAAGAGCAGGAGCGGCAGCTGTTTGATGCAGGCAGGCCGTTTTTTACGTATGTATTCCTTGCCGTACAGATTGCCGTTTTTATCATGATGACACTCTTTGGCGGCACGCAAAATACGGAAAACCTTATCCGATTCGGGGCCAAGTATAATCCGCTGATTATCGACGGGCAGTATTGGCGGCTGATCACGCCGGTTTTTATTCATATCGGCATCATGCACCTGTTGATGAACTCGCTGTCATTGTATTATATCGGCCCACTTGTGGAAAGGATTTACGGGATATGGCGCTTTGCATGGATCTATTTGTTTGCCGGCTTTTCGGGCTGCCTGGCAAGTTTCTTGTTCTCAAGCAGCATCTCCGCCGGGGCAAGCGGTGCAATTTTCGGCCTGTTCGGCGCGTTGCTTTATATCGGGACGGCTTACCGCGACCTGTTTTTCCGGACGATGGGTTCAAGCGTCATCATGCTTGTCGTGATAAATTTGATTTTCGGTTTTTCCGTATCCGGCGTCGATAATTTCGGGCATCTTGGGGGGCTTTTCGGTGGATTTTTGGCGGCCGCGATCGTCCATTTCCCGAAACGGAGGCGGGTTGGCGTGCAGTTCGGGGCTTTTATTGTTGCGGTTTTGGCGGCCGTCTCCTTGCTGTATATGGGGCTGAACGGCTACGTCAAGGGGCGATGACGAAAAAATATTTTTGCTTTGTGTCCATCTTTCCCCTCCTTTTTGTATGTCCGTTAAAAACACAATGAAGCGCCAATGGCCATTTTTATGCGGGCAGCACTCGAATTGGCGCTTGTTAGAAATTGCACATTCGACTATACTTTTCTTGGGCAGATATTTATCAATTGAAAGTTGGGTCGAAATGAGAACGCTTTATGATGTACAGCAGCTTTTAAAAAAATTCGGCATCATTGTCTATATCGGGGACCGGCTTGCTGATCTTGAACTGATGGAACTGGAGCTGAGGGAGCTGTACCAGGCAAGGGTGCTGGAAAATCGGGAATACGAAACAGCAATGCTGATCATCAGGCAGGAAAAACGCCTGGAAAAAGAGAAAAGAAATCGAGGGTGATGCAAATGGCTGAAAAATGGGTAACAGGTGTGGATTTAGGAGGCACTACCACAAAACTGGCATTTTTAAATGAAAAAGGAGATATTTTTCATAGATGGGAAATTCCAACAGATACGTCTGAAAAAGGGAAAGCCATTCTCCCGAATATTGCAAAATCGATAGATGGACAGTTGGCAGCACTTCACTGGGATAAAAAGGATATTGCCGGCATCGGCATCGGTGTGCCCGGTCCGGTTGATATGGAGGCGGGCGTCATTTACGAATCCGTGAACATCGGTTGGGTGCAGAACTATCCGGTTGTGGATACGTTGCAGCAATTAACCGGGTTAAAAGTGGTAATTGATAACGATGCCAATGTGGCGGCGCTCGGCGAAATGTGGAAAGGCGCCGGCGAAGGTTCGGATGACATGGTGTTTGTCACACTCGGCACCGGCGTCGGAGGCGGGATTATTACAGGCGGCGATATCGTGCATGGCGTTAAAGGGGCGGCAGGCGAAATCGGCCATATCACCGTGATCCCGGATGGCGGCGCCCCATGCAACTGCGGCAAAACAGGCTGCCTTGAAACGGTCGCATCCGCTACAGGCGTCGTCAGGACGGCGAAAAAGAAAATCGCTGCATACAGTAGCCCGTCCACGTTAAAAGATTTGTATAGCCAGGCAGGAAGCGTGACTTCCAAAGATGTGTTTGATTTAGCGGCGGCAGGCGATGCACTGGCGAATGAAGTCGTGGATGAAACCGCTAAATATTTGGGGCTTGCGCTGGCAAATGTCGCCAATACATTTAATCCGGAAAAAATCATCCTCGGCGGCGGCGTATCAAAAGCAGGGGATACGCTTTTAAATCCGCTACGCACTTATTTTTCCAAATATGCCTTTACAACGGTCGGCAAATCGACAAAACTGAAACTTGCCACATTAGGCAATGATGCTGGCGTGATTGGGGCGGCCTGGCTTGTGTTGAATAAAAATTAAAATATGGGAAATGGCAATACGATTTAAACACGATTCCCCTTTTTCATGATATCGGCCTACGTTTGGCTTAATAAAGAACAGCGATATGATGAAAAAAGGGGGTTTTTTTGTCCAGCTTTGCCAACACAATGGTTGTTTGGCCGCTTATGGCGGTTATATTCATGTGGGAGAAAACGGATATCGTTTATTTCAAAGAATTCCATCTTGAAGTGGGCAGCCCGCTGCAGCGGTTTGTTTTTTGCTGATCAATCCCGCCGTATTTTTATTTTTTGCTTTCGGGTTGTCTTACCTGTTTAAGGAAAAGAAAAAGCAAATCCGTTTCTGTCTGGCCGCGGCGGCCGTGCTGTCCGTTATTTTGTACGCCAATATTGTGTTTTCCCGTTTTTTTCAGCGATTATTTAACGGTTCCATTGCTGTTTCAAACGA
Source organism: Weizmannia acidilactici (assembly GCF_008974225.1). Taxonomy (NCBI): domain Bacteria; kingdom Bacillati; phylum Bacillota; class Bacilli; order Caryophanales; family Bacillaceae; genus Heyndrickxia; species Weizmannia acidilactici. Next base: position 82,384 of record NZ_BKZR01000007.1, read on the forward strand.
GCAATTTCAGAGATTTAAAGGAAAGCGTCCTGTCGGAAATGAGGTGGCGGAATCTTCTTTATTTTTTGGACATCGCCGTTTATTTTGCCACTATGAAGGCAGTGAAAAAATACGGTTTGCGCTTCTCCAAGCTGTTTCAGGGTACAAATTGGTCGGGTGCCTGTTTGCTTTGCGTACTCAATATCGGGCTTGCTGAAGCAGTCCGGCCACAGCAAATTTTCGATAAAATCATTTACGGGGATCTGTTCCGTTTTACGCGCTGAAACTGCCAGGCATAAAAAAAGCGGCAGTTGCCGCCTTTTTGGAAAGTTACGTGAAAGTTGGATAGCCCGAATGGATGACGGTCATGATGGTGAACCAGCCGAAAAGGGCAAAAGAAATTGCCCCGAATACGAAACCGAGGATGTTTTTGTTTTTGGCGGCAGTAATCAGCCCGATCAGCGAAAGGATGGAAACAAGACCGAAAATGATAACGGTTCCCATGAAATCCCCCCTTAATGAAAATGCATCCAATTATTTTTATTTTACAACTAGACCGTCAATTTGTCGAGTATTTACAATTCCGCTCATTGCCGATGCTATTACATGTTACAATAAGGAAGGAGGGATGCAAATGGAATGGGAACAACTCCCCCTCGGCCCGATCCAGACAAACTGCTATTTGCTGTGGAATAGTGAAAAAGACTGCATTATTTTTGATCCGGGCGGGGAAAGTGAAAAATTAATGGCCTTTATTGATGATAAAGGGCTGCATCCGTTGGCGGTGCTGTTGACCCACGCGCATTTCGACCATATTGGTGCGTTGGATGCGGTGCGGGACGTTTACCAAATTCCTGCTTACGTCCATGAAAATGAAGCAGATTGGCTTCCTGACCCGGGAATGAACGGTTCGCATTTGTTCCGGATGGGGGAAGTGACGGCGCGCTCTGCGGAAAAACTGCTCACAGGTGAAGGAGATTTGAAAATCGGGCCGTTCCGGTTTCGTGTGTTGGAAACGCCCGGCCATTCGCCTGGAAGCGTTTCGTACAGGTTGCACGGAACAAATGCCCTTTTTTCGGGCGATGCCCTGTTTGCCGGCAGCATCGGGCGGACGGATTTGCCAGGCGGGAACCATGCCCAGCTGATTGAAAGCATCCGCACAAAACTTTTGGTGCTGGATACGGATATTACTGTGCTGCCGGGGCATGGGCCAGCCACCACAATTGGGGAGGAAGCGGCGCTGAATCCTTTTTTACGGTAAAAAAAATCGGCGGACTGTCCGCCGATCTTTTTAGGATACGATAAAATATTATAGAAAAATGTTTTATTCGCCGAATCCGAGTGTGAGCATAAAAGTGGTGTAATAAGTAAAACCGGCGAAGAAAATGGTCAAGTACACACCGAAAATGTACATATACATCCGTTCGGACAATTTCAAATAGCTGACAAGCACAAAAAAGCCGGTTTGCGCAAGGAACAATAAGGCGGTTTCTTTCATGTCGCCAAGATAAAACATGACCGCCATGACACCGGTCCAAAACCCCAGTACGCGATACATACGATCCAAATGAACCACCCCTTCTTTTATGTCCATTCAACCTTATTATAATGGAATGCGGAAGGGGTGTAAATAAAATCGGGAATTAATTCGCAACTTTTGCAACTTTCACATGATAGATGCACTCGCTGCATTCATGGAGTATCGTTTCCTGCTGCTTCATTTCAAAATCGTCAAACAGCGCTTCGAATAAGCCGTGGATATAGGCAATATGCATTTCGCAAACTTGCGTAGAATGGTTGATCAATTCTTTGAACGGGCAGTTGTATACATGGTAGTCCAATTCGTTCGCCTCATCCGACTCCGAAGTTTCAATGCAGTAGCCGTCCATTGTCGACACGCTTGCCAAAACGGACAATTTTTCATCGTAAGTCAGCTGGTCTTTTGTTTTGTTCATACTTTTTAAAATATTTTCAATGATTTGTTTGCCGTACTGTCTGCCGATATCCTGCAGCAGTTCTCCGCTTGCCAGCTTCAATTTATTAAGTGCTTCAAGCAGAATATTGGATAGCAGTTTGTATTCACGGTGCGGGAAGGTCAGCTCAACGACCTGTTCGGAACTTTTATACAGCCTTGCCGGGCGGCCGCCTTTTCCAGTTTTGTTCAGTTCAGATGTGATGACTTTTACATCTTCAAGTTTGGATAAATGCAACCTTGCCACATTCGGGTGTATGTTAAATTTATTCGCCACTTCCTGGACGGAGACTTCCCCTCTTTTTTTGAGCACAAATTGGTAAATAGAATAGCGGGTTGGGTCTGAAAGCGCGTTAATGACTTTTAATGTTGGTTCCATATTAAACACCTCTACAATTTTTATACTAACTATATTATAAATAATAAATACGCCAAAATTTGTGACGAAAATCACACACTTTACTTTTCCACAAAAACAATGTTGAATCTAAGAAAAAACCGAAAAAATTATTTTTTTTTGCAGGAATTTTTCCGGCAGCGTCGAAACAAGTAAGTAACCCAAAAAGAAAGGTGGTATGTTATGGCATATGTCTGTTGAAAAAATGGCAGAACTGCTGGTTGGGCAAGCGGTCAAGAACAAAGTGACCGATGTCCACATTGTGCCGAGGCAACAGTGTTACCATGTACAGTTCCGGCAGTATGGAAGGCTGTACCCCCACCGCAACCTTTCCGCTAAAGCCGGGGAAAGGCTGATATCCCACTTGAAATTTATGTCATCCATGGATATCAGCGAAAAAAGGAAGCCCCAAAGCGGGTCAGTCCAGATGAAAATCTTGCAGCAAACCGTCTCCTTAAGAATTTCGACGCTTCCAACCTCTCTGTCAAAAGAAAGCCTCGTGATCCGGATTCTCCCCCACGAAGAAAGGTACCAAATCGGACAAATCTCACTTTTCCCATCCAGTGCAAAAAAATTAATGGCACTTCTGAACCATTCGCACGGCATGCTCATTTTCAGCGGGCCGACCGGAAGTGGCAAATCGACAACGATGTATACGCTTGTCGAACATTGTTCGAAACATTTTTTACGCAATGTCATCACATTGGAAGACCCTGTCGAAAAGCAAACTGATTCATTCTTGCAGGTGCAGGTGAATGAAAAGGCCGGGATTACTTACAGCACAGGGCTGAAGGCAATCTTGCGCCATGATCCGGATATCATTTTGGTCGGGGAAATCCGGGATGCGGAAACGGCAAGAATTGCGGTCCGCGCATCACTGACAGGGCATTTGGTTCTGACAACAATGCATACGCGCGATGCGAAGGGGGCCATCTACCGGCTGATGGAGTTTGGGATCAGCCTTCATGAAATCGAGCAGACGCTCCTTGCTGTCAGCGCCCAGCGGCTGATTACGCTGCTTTGCCCGGTTTGCGGCAGCCGCTGTTCGCCGATTTGCATGCACAGTCGAAAGAACCGGCAGACAGCTGTTTATGAGCTTTTGTACGGCAAAAATTTGCAAAAAGTGCTGCAGGAAGCAAAAGGGGAAGTAGTCCGGTACCATTATCCAACTTTAAAAGAATGGCTGCGAAAGGGGATTGCGCTTGGATACATTTCTGAAGAAGAGTTTCATCGCTGGATTGCTGAAGAGGAAGAAGCGGCGGAGCCTCAAAGCGCAAGGCCGGTTTCTTATCCGGATCGGTGAAATGCTGGAGAACGGATTTGCGATTTCGGAAGCCATTTCGTTTCTCCAATATGCCGATGCGAAACAGGATGTTGGTTCGATGAACAAACAGCTGCAAAATGGTGTGCCGCTTCATGAAGTCTTGTTAAAGCACCGGTTTGACGCCAATGCCTGCTCGCAAATTTATTTCGCTGAACGGCACGGCGAAATGGTGCCTGCGCTGAAAGAGGCCGGCGCTTATTTGCTGAAGAAACATCAAGACTACCATACGTTTTGGAAACTTGTCCGCTATCCGCTTGTTTTAATCGTTGCCCTTTTTGCCGCAGCGGGTTTTGTACGGAGCATCCTGCTGCCGCAGTTTGAACAGATGTACCTGTCTTTGGATTACACACCTTCGCGAAATCTCCGGCTGTTTTTGGCTGTCATGGAACAAGCCCCGAAATGGATGCTCATCTTTGTGTTGGCCTCACTTTTTTCCGCATCCTTCCTCCATTTTTATTTAAAAAGGAAAAATCCGCTTGACCAGGCGGCATGGCTGTCGCACATTCCCGTATCCCGCTTTTACTATAAAAGTTATTACAGCCAGTTTTTGGCAAGAGAATGGAGTTTTTTGCTGAAAAGCGGCTTTTCGGTATATGAAATCCTCCATATGATGGAATCGCAAAATTTCAGGCCGCTCTTGCGGGATACCGCAAAATTCCTGCGTGATAAGCTTTTGGCGGGGCAGACGTTTTCAAACGCTTTATCCACCGTGTCCTACATTGAGCCCCAACTGGTCGTTCTCGTACGGCACGGAGAAAAAAACGGGCGCCTGGATCAGGAATTGTATTACTACAGCCAAATCAGCATGAAAAAGATGGAAGAAAAAATTCAAAATCTGTTCCAGCTCATCCAGCCGGTTGTCTTTGTCATGATCGGCATCTTTTTGGTGGCAATTTATTTGTCGATCATGCTCCCGATGTTTCAAATGATTGATGTCGTTTAAACCTGTCCGGACGGATTTATTGATTAGCTGCCGGTGCCTTTTTGGCGCCAGCAGCAAAATATCTGTGAAAGGGGATATGAAGATGGCTGTTTTAAAAAATGAAAAAGCATTCACGCTGATCGAAATGCTGATCGTACTGCTTGTCATTACTGTCCTTTTATTTTTAATGATTCCGAATATTTCCAAACATACGGATTCCATCAATAATAAAGGGTGCGATGCCTTTATTGCAATGGTGCAGGGGCAGGTGCAGGCATATGAAATGGACCATCATGAGTTTCCAACTTCCATCAGTCAATTGAAAGATAGCGGGTATGTCTCGAAAACAACTTGCCCGAACGGCAACGGGGTGGAAATCGGGGCAGACGGAACAGTAACGGAGGCGTCAAATTGATGCCTTGGAAAGGGGAAGCAGGTTTTACATTTCCGGAAATGCTGGTGGTATTGCTTGTTGTTTCGGTTATGACCGCCCTCGCTTTTCCCGGGTTTGGACCGGTAAAGGATGCCGTCGCCAAAAATATGTTGATCAATCAGCTTGAAAGAGATTTGTATTTTGCGCAGGCAGATGCAATCGCCAGGCAAACGAATGTATATATAAAATTTTACCAGCCGAACAATACTTATACTATTTATGAATCAAGGCAAAATGCCTTTCTTGCTAAAAGGAAGCTGCCGGACGATGTGAAAATGTTGAGCAACGGTTCAACGCTTTCTTCGTGTATGATCGGGCCGGATGGGAATGTCAGTCAGTTTGGCACGCTTTATTTCCAGGCGGGTGGAAATAAAATCAAACTCGTGACACATATTGGAAGCGGGCGGTTTTATGTGGAAGAATGAAAAAGGCTTTACGCTTGCAGAAACGGTGGCAGCGTTCGCCGTATTTTGTATGATGGCCGCAGCCCTGTTTCCGCCGCTTGTAAATATGTTCGGCCAAATAAAGGAATCAAAACAGCAAATGGCTGCGGCCCGTTTTCTTTACGAAAAAACAGAGGAATGGGTTTTCACGGGAAATGTGCCGGAAAGAGAAAAAACGTTGGAAGGGGCCAAAATGGCATTCCATATTGAAGATCAAGGCAGGAAGGCATGTGTGGACTATGAAGAAAAAAAGATTTGCGTTACGGTTCAGCAATGAGAACGGATTTACGCTGCTCGAAAGTATATTCGTACTGATGGTTCTGTCCTTTATTTTCTCGTTCTTCCCGCCTGCTGTGAAAATGTTTGGGATGGCCGGCGACGCGTTCAGGCCGAAAGAAGATGATGAGTGGAATCTTTTCGTTTTGCAGCTGCGCAAAGAAATCCGGATGAGTACCGCCTGTGAAGCCGGACAAAATAGGCTCACGCTCAACAGGGACGGGAAAACGGTTGTATATGAACCGTACGGGGCGCTGCTGAGGCGGAGGGTGGATGACGAGGGGCATCAAATTGTGCTTCAAAATGTGAAAAATGTAAAATTCACCGAAACTGCTTATGGGATCGAGCTCGAAGTGGAATTTCTGGACGGCACGGAAGAAACAGCGGATTTTACTTTTTCACAGGCGCATCCTGTAAATTTGGATGAAATGGGGGAACGCCATTCATGAAGGGCGAAAAAGGCTTTATTTTGCCGATGGCGCTGTTTTTAGCGCTCTTGGCGTGCACGATGCTCATTTTAAGCGTGGACATTTTTTTGGGAGAAAAAAAGTACGCTGTGCTCGTAAAGGAATATTATATCCGGAACACGATGTCCGTGATGGCAATCCGGGAGGTCGCTCGCCGGATTGAAGAAGGGGATTTCGGTGCAGCGGTGCTTCGTTTTTCAGATGGGATAGTTTCCTATACGGTGAAAAAAGACGGGGACGAAGCGGCCATTTCCTTGCAGACGGAAAATGAGAGTGGTGAACAGTTTAAAAGTGAGATAATATATAATCACGCAGAAAAAAAGGTAATCCGGTGGGTGGAAAAATGACAAGGATTTATTTAACCGGCTTTATGGGAGCCGGAAAAACGACAGTCGGGCATGCTTTGGCGGCCATGCTGCATATGGATGCGATTGATTTGGATGCCTGGATCGAGAAAGAAGAAGGGATGGCGCCTGCTGAAATTTTTGCGGAAAAAGGGGAAGCGTATTTCCGTAAGAAAGAAACGGAAATGCTCAAACGGGCAAAAATGCTGCAAGGCGTGATCATGACAGGCGGGGGTATTGTCATGCGGGAAGAGAACCGTAGGCTATTGAAACGGGACGGGCTGGTGGTTTTTCTCGATTGCGACCCTGCCATCCTTGTTGCCCGTATTCAAAATGACGCATCAAGGCCGATGGCATCCGGCCGGACAGTAGCGGAACTTGTCAGCCTTTATGAAAAAAGGCTGCCACTGTACCGGGTGTGCGCGGATCTAATGGTTGACACATCAGGCAAAACGGTCGATGAAATTGTGACTGAGATCGCCGGGCGTATAAAACCGGAGTTGTTCGGGCATAATGGCGCCTGAAGGAAGGTGGCGCCATTGTCAACGAATGATTATGTAAAATTTATGACGCAAACGGTTATGCAGCATATCAGCACGCCAAAAAGCGAGCGGCAGCAAAAAAGAAACCAAAAGAAAGAAGAGATGCCGCCATTTGTGGAAAGATGGTTCGGCATTATCCCGTATGTTTTCTCATTCTTGAAAAGGAAACCGTAACAGGCAGCCGTGAACAGGCTGCCTGCTTATATAAGGGCATCTTTTAAGTAAAACAGCCCGCCGTTAACGACTTCAACCGTGATTTTTGGTTCGTACTGTTCTTTTAGCGCCTGCTTTTCTATTTCATACGATTCAGGCAGTTCCTCCATGTCCTCATAAAAGTGGTCCAAAAGATTTAGATCCTGCTGCCACCGTATTACCGCTTCTTCCGCCCACTCGTGCGTTTCCTTTGCTAAGCCTTGCCGCACATAGTTTTCAATCCTTCTCACCGCGCTTTTCGGCATAATGATCGGTGTTAATGTAAAACAATTGTCCGGGATTTTCGGCGTAAGGTTTCTTTGCTCCAGTATGTCCTGGAAATTTTCTGCCAAAGTGCCGTGGATCAAATTCAGGCCGATCGACCGGAATACATCTTTCTTCAAATCGCACCGGTAAGAAATTTTGAGGTTCATGGAAAGCCACGGGTAGAGCGGCGCCTGTTTTTGCTGCGGTTTGATGTCTTCATACAGCCGGATGTAACGGGCAAATTGTTTTGCCGTCCGGAAAATTTGGTTCAGGCGCGGGCTGCCGAAATGGATGGCCTCGCCTTTAATGGATTCGGGGGCTTTTTCCTTATCCGTGATAAATGTCACTGACATCGGGTTCGGGATGCCGCCCGTTTTTTCCAGATAAGACCAGTAAAAAGGGCGGTTCATTAACGCTTTGTCGAGTTCAACGGTCAGCTGGACGGTCATCCAACCGGGCCCGTTTTCAATAAACGTGCACCCGTTTGCCTCAAAAAAGCGCTCAAGATATTGATGTATTTCTTCTTGCAGCATCCGCGTCCTCCTCCTGTTTCCGAAGCGTTTCCGCAAACTCGATCATTTGCGTGAGATTCTCCATTTTAATTTTCATTTCGCCTTCCGACTGTGAGTTTTGGAATACGTCAAGCAAATGGTCTTCCAGTTTCCCGAATTCGAGGCAGGTCAAAATATCGTCGAGTTCACCGATCACCCGTTCAAACAGATGGATTTTTTCATACAACAGCTGCAAAATATGTTCTTCCACCGTTTTTTTTGTGGCGAAATTATAAATGTGGACGTCTTTTTCCTGCCCAAGCCGGTGGACGCGCCCGATCCTTTGCTCAAGCCGCATCGGGTTCCACGGCAGATCAAAATTGATCATATGGTGGCAAAACTGGAGGTTAATTCCTTCGCCGCCCGCTTCCGTCGCGATGAGCACCTGTGCATGATTTTCGAAAAGCTGGCGCATCCAGTCTTTCTTGCCGCGCTTGAAGCCCCCGCGGAACGGGACGGAGGTGATGCCGTTTTGTTTCAAAAACCATTGCAAATAAAGCTGAGTTGCCCGGTATTCGGTGAAGATAATGACTTTATCTTGAATGCTTTGAATGAGTTCAAGCGCTTTTTCGGCTTTTGAGTTGGTCTTTATGGCTTCGATTTTTTTGATGATCTTAGTGACCGCCTCTTCCAAAGCGGGGGACGGCTGTTCCGCTTTTTTCAGCAAGTTTTTCAACGTGACAAAAACAGCTTCCCGGCTCGAACATGCTTCCCGTTGCAGTGTCAAAAGCGAGAAGCCGGCATAGGAGTAACCGTCGTGGGCGATGCGGAGTATCTTTAGGGCATCGTACATTTCGCGCTCTTCTTTGCTGAAATCGATCAAAACGGTTTCCACGCGCCGTTTCGTCCATTCTAGACCTGTGTTGATGCGGCGGTTTCTGATCATGACTTTATTGACGAGCTGCTTTAAATGTTCGTCTTCTTTTACGTGCCTGTCCCTTTTTTTATATTTTTTGCTGAAATTTGTTTCGCTCCCCAAATGCCCAGGTTTTAATAAAGACACAAGATGGAAAATTTCTTCTACCCGGTTTTGGATTGGCGTCGCAGTGAGCAGGAGGCAGAATTTTTTCTTTAATCCCTGGACAAATTCATAGTTTTTTGTATTCGGGTTTTTTAACTTATGCGCTTCGTCAATGATGACCATATCGTATTGCTGTTTGTAGATGATGTCGCGGTGCGGGCTTCGCTTGGCGGTATCGATGGAAGATACGATGCAGTCGTACTGCTCCCACATGTAACTTTTCTTTTGTCCGACCGCCGGAATATGGAATTTTTGGTTTAGTTCTGCGACCCACTGCGAAACAAGGGATGCGGGTACTAAAATAAGCACTTTTTTGGCAAGCCCGCGAATCATATATTCTTTTAATATCAGGCCCGCTTCAATCGTCTTCCCGAGCCCGACTTCATCCGCCAAGATCGCTTTTCCGTTCATCTTTTCAACAACTTGGCGCGCCGTCTCCAACTGATGGGGAAGCGGGTTTACATTGACCAGGTGCTTTGGCGCCTGCAGCCCTTCAAATTCAGGGATGACGAGCCTCTTTTCCATTTCCACCGCAAGCTGGTACAGTTCCCATTTCCCCCATGGTCCGTCATTTTCGTAGCGGTCCATCAATTCCGTTTCCCATGAATGGTCGAATTCGTAGTTGACTTCCAAGCTACTCGCACTCCTTTTCATCAGCGTTTAAACTGCTCAAATTCCGCCTATGTATTTTTTAAAGGGTTTCTTTTCGTACAGTTGAATACATTTTGAAAAATCCAATTGATTTTAAGAATGGAGTCATGATACGATGAAGTTGAATCAATCATTTTTACCTCTGCCGCAGGGGAAATTCCAACCCGGCAGGATATTTGTAGTATGCCCGATTTTTAACTGAATATTGGCGGATGAGAATAAGGGGAGAGACTGCATATGCAGCGCCGACGGAGCAAGCAATGTTTGCGAATCTCTCAGGCAAAAAGACTCTTAATTTGACGCATCTCTGGAGAGTGCTTCTTTTATATGAAGCCACCAAAGAGGAAAACCGTTTCGGTAAACTTTCAGGTGCAAGGACAGGGAATATTCCGATCATACAACGGAATATTCCCTGTTTTTTTGCCCTTATGCAAAATTTCGGGCAAACAAGGATTTTGAATGATAAGAACGGAGGGAAGCAAATGCCGGATTTAAAACGGACGCCGTTGTTTGATGTTTACCGGAAATACGGGGCCAAAACAACCGGTTTTGGCGGCTGGGAACTGCCTGTGCAGTTTTCGGGCATCAAAGCCGAGCACGAAGCCGTCCGCACAAAAGCAGGGCTGTTTGATGTTTCGCATATGGGGGAAATTCTCGTTCAGGGGGAAGGAAGCCTTGATTTTTTGCAAAAGATGGCAACGAACGACGTGTCGACACTCCATCCCGGCGCTGCACAGTACACGGCCATGTGTTACGAAAACGGCGGCACGGTGGATGATTTGCTGGTTTACCAATTGGGAAAAGAGCGTTACTTGTTAGTTGTGAACGCCGCCAACACCGAAAAAGATTATGAATGGCTGAGGGATCACAACACGGAAGAAATCTCTATTGCCGATATGAGCGCATCAATGGCCCAGCTGGCACTGCAGGGTCCGCTGTCGGCGCGGATTTTGCAAAAACTTGCCCGGGGGCTTGATGTTTCTGCATTTAAGCCTTTTTCATTCGTCGAAAATGCCGATCTTTCCGGATGTAAAGTGCTGCTGTCAAGAACCGGTTACACAGGTGAAGACGGTTTTGAAATTTATTGCCGGAATGAAGATGCGGCCCGCCTGTGGGAAGAAATTTTGACGGCGGGAGATGAAGACGGGGTTTTGCCGTGCGGGCTTGGCGCCAGGGATACACTCCGCTTTGAAGCAGGGCTGTGCCTGTACGGCCAGGAACTTTCGGAAAACATTTCTCCGCTTGAAGCGGGGATCGGCTTTGCGGTGAAACTCAACAAGGAAGCGGATTTTATCGGAAAATCGGCGCTTCAGCAACTGAAAACGGAGGGCCTGAAAAGGAAGCTTGCCGGTATTGAAATGATCGAACGTGGCATCCCGCGCCACGGCTATGATGTTTTTTCCGGGGAAAAGAGAATCGGTGTTGTGACAACCGGGACACAGTCACCGACATTCAAGAAAAATATCGGCCTTGCTCTATTGGATGTGCCCTTTAACGCGCCGGGAACTGAAGTGGAAGTGGCCATCCGCTCCAAGAAATTAAAAGCCAAAGTGGTGAAAACACCGTTTTATAAACGGCAACAGAATGTGGGAGGAGAAAAATGATGCACCGTTATTTGCCGATGACAGAGGAAGACCGCAGGGAGATGCTGGACGTGATCGGCGTCGATTCTGTGGATGAACTGTTTGCGGATATTCCCGAAAAAGTGCGTTTCAAAGGCGATTACCGCATAAAAAAAGCAAAATCGGAGACCGCGTTGTTAAAGGAACTGGCTGCACTTGCCGACAAAAATGCAAATTTAAAGCAATATACCTCCTTTTTAGGGGCGGGGGTATACGACCACTATATCCCTGCGGTAGTGGACCATGTGATTTCAAGATCCGAATTTTATACCGCCTATACGCCATACCAGCCGGAAATATCCCAAGGGGAGCTGCAGGCGATCTTTGAATTCCAGACGATGATCTGCGAATTAACGGGCATGGAAGTGGCCAACTCTTCCATGTATGACGGCGGCACTGCCATGGCCGAAGCGGCGATGCTTGCCTCAGGGCAGACGCGCAGGAAAAAAATTCTGGTTTCTAAAGCTGTCCATCCGCAGTACCGCGCCGTTTTACATACGTATGCCAAAGGGCAGGGCATCACAGTGGAAGAAATTCCGCTGAAGGACGGCCGGACCGATATTGATGCGGCCAAAAAATCGATTGACGGGGATACGGCCACTGTGATCGTCCAATATCCGAATTTTTTTGGTTCGATTGAACTTTTAAAAGAGATTGAGGAACTGGCGCACGCTGAAAAAGCAATGTTCATTGTTTCTGCTAATCTGCTTGCCCTTGGAATATTTGCGCCGCCTGGGGATTTCGGGGCGGATATCACAGTCGGCGACTGCCAGGTATTCGGCATTCCGGCTTCATTCGGCGGCCCGCATTGCGGTTATTTTGCCGCGACATCGAAGCTGATGCGGAAAATCCCGGGGCGCCTTGTCGGAGAAACCGTTGATGAGAATGGGAAAAGAGGCTATGTGCTGACGCTGCAGGCGCGCGAACAGCATATCCGCCGCGACAAAGCCACTTCCAATATTTGCTCCAACCAGGCGCTGAATGCGCTCGCCGCTTCGGTTGCCATAGCTGCGCTCGGGAAAAAAGGCGTGAAAGAAATGGCGCTTGCCAATATTTCCAAAGCGCAGTACGCAAAAAAGAAATTGGAGGAAAAAGGTTTTGAGGTGGCATTCGGCACGCCGTTTTTCAATGAGTTTCTTCTAAAAATGCCGAAAAGTGTAAAAGCGGCCAATGACCACTTGTTAAAGAAAAAAATCATCGGGGGATATGATACGGGCCGGGATTATCCGGAATTCGCCGGACATATGCTCATTGCGGTAACGGAAATGCGGACAAAAGCAGAAATTGATCAATTTGCTGAAGAATTGGGGGTATTTTGCCATGGCGAATGAAGTGATGCCGCTCATTTTCGAACGTTCCAAACCTGGCCGGATTGCTCACAGCCTGCCGGAGTTGGATGTGCCGGAAGCGGACCCGGCGGAAATTTTTCCGGCCGAATACATCCGGAAGCAGGATGCAGAATTGCCGGAAGTGTCGGAACTGGATTTAATGCGCCATTACACATTATTATCGAAAAATAACCACGGTGTCGATTCGGGATTTTATCCGCTCGGCTCGTGCACAATGAAATACAACCCGAAAATCAATGAAATAGCGGCGCGCTTCCCAGGTTTTGCCCATATCCATCCGCTCCAGGATGAAAGCACAGTGCAGGGAGCACTTGAGCTAATGTATGACCTAAAGCAGCATTTAATCGAAATTACCGGCATGGATGAGGTCACCTTGCAGCCGGCTGCCGGGGCGCACGGGGAATGGACCGGCCTGATGCTGATCCGCGCTTTCCATGAAGCAAACGGGGATACAAAACGGACGAAAGTGATTATCCCGGATTCCGCGCACGGCACAAATCCGGCGTCCGCCACTGTTGCCGGTTTTGACACGGTCACCGTCAAATCGAATGGGCAGGGGCTTGTTGATTTGGAAGACTTAAGGAGGATTGCCGGGGACGATACGGCCGCGCTCATGCTCACCAATCCGAATACGCTCGGGCTGTTTGAAGAGCATATCCTCGAAATTGCGGAGATTGTCCATGAAGCAGGCGGCAAGCTGTATTACGACGGCGCCAATTTGAACGCAGTGCTCGCCAAAGCGCGCCCTGGTGACATGGGATTTGATGTCGTTCACTTGAATCTCCATAAAACGTTTACTGGCCCGCACGGCGGCGGCGGCCCGGGTTCCGGCCCTGTAGGTGTAAAAAGAGAGTTGATCCCGTTTTTACCGAAGCCGGTTGTTGCCAAAAAAGGGGATCGCTACTACTTTGATGAAGACCGCCCGCATTCAATCGGAAGGGTTAAACCGTTTTACGGTAATTTCAGCATCAATGTCCGGGCTTATACGTACATCCGCTCGATGGGGCCTGAGGGTTTGCGCGCGGTAACCGAAAATGCGGTCATCAATGCGAACTATATGATGCGCAGGCTTGCCCCTTATTACGATTTGCCGTATGACCGCCATTGCAAGCATGAATTCGTTTTAAGCGGCAGGCGCCAGAAAAAACTCGGCGTCAGGACATTCGACATTGCGAAGCGGCTGCTGGACTTCGGTTTCCATCCGCCGACCGTTTATTTTCCGCTCAATGTCGAAGAATGCATGATGATCGAACCGACTGAAACGGAAACGAAAGAAACGCTCGATGCGTTTATCGATGCGATGATCCAAATCGCAAAAGAAGCGGAGGAAAATCCGGAAATTGTCCAGGAAGCCCCTCATACCACGCTTGTAAAGCGCCTAGATGAAACAAGGGCGGCGCGCAAACCGGTTTTGCGCTATGTAAAACAATAAAAAAGCAAATGCCGCAGTGGCTTGCTGCGGCATTTTACACAGTTTACTTGCTTGTTTTAATTTTGCCTGTCCAATTTTTATAGCCGCCTTTTAACTGGTAAAGGTCGCGGCAGCCGTATTTGTAAAGAATTTGTGCAGCGCGGCCGGTGCGCGCCCCGTTTTGGCAATATAGATAAACCGGTTTGTCGGTCCGGATTTCTTTTAATCTCATTTTTAGCTGAGACAACGGAATATTGCGGGCGCCCAAAATATGCCCGTTCGCAAATTCGTTCGGCTCGCGGACATCAATTAACTGCGCTTTGCGGTACCCTGCCTTAAATTCTTCTTCCGTCAAGCTTTTCATGATTTTTTTCTGCCGGTAGTAGCTGATGAGTGTGTATGCGACAACAGCAGCGATGATGATAATGGCTGTAAACCATGATTGCGACAATCTGTATGCCCCCTTTCTTACCTGCCAGCGCTATCTATTATTATATTCGTGTTCCACCTCTTAATCAAAATCTTTTTTTGCACAAACCGGTTCTTTGCCGGTTTTCAATGTTTTTTGGTAAACTGGTAGAGTGAATTTTGTTAAAAGAGGGGTACATATGGGAAAAGAAATTTGGTTGTTTATCGATTCCGGTCATTGTCCGCCGGCTTTTAATATGGCGCTCGATGAAGCGCTGCTCGACTGGCACAGCGAGGGAAAGATTCCACCGGCTATCCGTTTTTACGGCTGGGATCCGGCGACGCTTTCGATCGGGTATTTTCAAAGGGTGGAAAAAGAAATTGATCTCGATGCCGTGAAAAAATACGGGCTCGGTTTTGTGCGGCGGCCGACAGGGGGAAGGGCTGTTCTCCACGAGCATGAACTGACATACAGCGTGATCGTGTCGGAAGCGCATCCTGACATGCCGAAAACGGTCACGGAAGCGTACCGCGTCATTTCGGAAGGACTTGTGAGGGGCTTCCGGGAGCTCGGTTTGGAGGCATATTTTGCCGTGCCGCGCACGGAGAAAGAACGGGAGGCGCTGAAACATCCGCATACCTCTGTGTGCTTCGATACGCCGAGCTGGTATGAGCTTGTTGTCGAGGGCAGAAAAGTGGCCGGCAGTGCGCAGACAAGGCAGAAAGGCGTGATCCTGCAGCACGGCTCAATTTTACTTGATTTGGATGAAGACAAGCTGTTCAGCCTGTTTAAGTACCCAAATGATATAGTGAGAGAGAGAATGAAGAGAACCTTTAAAAACAAGGCGGTTGCGATCAACGAAATCCGCAGCGATCCGGTTACATATGATGAAGCGAAAAAGGCTTTTAAAAAGGGTTTTGAAGAAGGGCTCGGCATCCGCCTGGAACCATACAGTTTAACGAAAGAGCAACTCACGTATACCCAGGAGCTTGCGAAAACGCGTTATGAGGCGGTTGAATGGAATTTTAAGAGATAAACGAAAATTAAATTTTTTCTGGAGAAAAGCATGATTTGATGCTTTTTTCCTTTTGTGGCGCGCTTTTTTCATACTGGGGCAGATGCAAGCGGTGAATTTTTTCATTATCCGGGAAGAATCCGGTTTTTTCTGTGGATTTCTCGTTTTTTCGACACTGATTATTAAATTTTCCATTTGACAAAAAGAAAGCGGTTTGATCAACACACAATATATGGTGTATAAAAAATAAATATTCACACAATATCTAGTGTTTTTGCTTGCATTTTTTGTCCGGCATGTGCTATTTTAAAGTAGAAAAAGAAAACAGCTGAGAAAAACAGAGAGAAATATAGATCAAAGGAGTTGTCGTTAATGTCTGTTGCATCGATAAAAAAATTATGGGATGTTGAGAAGCTGAATGAGGATATCCGCTTATTTCCGCAAGTCCACCCGATCACCCCAGATATGAAAATCACGTACAAAGGCGTTTCTCGGCTTGTAATGATTGACAGATACGCATTTAAAGACACGGAAAAAGTCACGTTGGGCAAGGGCGATTTTGTTGTACTGACGATTAAAGAAGACCCGAAATTTCCGGCAAGAGGGCTTGGCGTCATCAAGGAGATCGACTGGGAGAAAAACGAAGCGGAAATTTTGATCGAGGAAGACTACCGCTCAGCGCTTGAACACCCGAAAGAAAAAGAAACAGGGATCATCAGGAGGCCGCTTGATATCATCGAAAAGCCCCTTGAGGTCTACTACGAACAAATCGCAAAGCGGAATGCAACCGGCTTAGCGGCAGTGGAAAAAACGGAAGAGAAACGGAAAGAATGGTATGAAAAGTTTTACAATGAACTCGTGAACTTAAACTTCATTCCGGCGGGGCGCGTCCTGTACGGCGCCGGATCGGGGACCGAAGTTACTTACTTTAATTGTTACGTGATGCCTTACGTCCCGGACTCGCGCGAAGGCATTTCCGAGCACCGTAAACAGGTAATGGAAATCATGAGCCGCGGCGGCGGGGTTGGAACGAACGGTTCGACACTCAGACCGCGCAATACGCTTGCCAGAGGCGTAAACGGCAAATCGTCCGGATCCGTATCATGGCTGGATGATATCGCAAAATTGACACACCTTGTCGAACAAGGCGGATCCCGTTAACTCTCCATACGGCGGGATTAAAATCTCGCGAATTGCTGGGACACCCTTAGAGCTTTCTTCACGACAACGTGACCGGCAACGGTGGGCGTGACCGTTTAAAAAGAAGAAAGATTGGGCAATCAGCAGCGAAGCATCTTTGGAAACGAAGATGAACGTTCAACGACTATTGAAATTTCCTAAAGCTCCCTCTACAATAACCAAATTTACCAACAGGTGTGGCGAGAGGAGCCATGGAAAAAGTAAATGGTAACCGGCGGCAACGCGGTTATCAGGCGCGAGACAAAGAAGACAGGGATGCTTCTTTGATGATATAGTCTGCTCTCACATGAAAGTGTGAGAGCCGGGCAGAAATGACCCGGCCGCTTAAGTTTGAGCGTAACAAATAAGCGTGGAGCACAAATGATCATGCTGGCTGTCTGGCATCCAGATATTGTTGAATTTATCATCTCAAAAATGCAGAACCCGCGTATTTTGCGCTTCCTGATTGAAAATACAAACGATGAATGGATCCGGAAACTCGCCCATGACAAATTGAAGTTTACACCTCTCACCGAGATGGAAAGGGCGATGTATCAAGGGATTGTAAACTACAAGCATATCCCCGGCCAAGGCGGCTTTACTGATGAAGTCATGAAAGAAGCGGAAGAAAAACTGGCAACCGGCGGCCATTACACCGTCCATAATCCGGAATTTTTAACAGGAGCCAATATTTCTGTCTGCCTGACAAAAGAATTCATGGAAGCCGTTGAAGCGGATGCAGAATTTGAATTAAAATTCCCGGATGTTGAAAATTACAGTGAAGAAGAAATGCGCATTTACAATGAAGAATGGCACAAGATCGGCGATGTCCGTGAGTGGGAAAAACTTGGCCGGAAAGTGCGCGTTTACCGCAAAATCAAAGCGAAAGAACTTTGGAATTTAATCAACATCTGCGCGACTTACTCGGCGGAACCGGGCGTATTCTTTATCGACAACGCCAACGAAATGACAAATGCGAAAGCCTACGGCCAAAAAGTCGTCGCAACGAACCCGTGTGGGGAACAACCCCTCGCACCATATTCCGTCTGCAACCTTGCAGCGGTCAATCTGGCCAATATGGTGGACAAGGAAACGAAAGAAGTGCGCTGGGAACAATTGAAAAAAACCGTGCGCATTGGCGTCCGCCTGCAGGACAATGTCATTGATGTGACCCCTTACTTCTTAAAGGAAAACAAGAAGCAGGCGCTCGGGGAACGGCGCGTCGGGCTCGGCGTGATGGGCCTTGCCGATCTGCTGATTTATACGGAAAAAGAATACGGATCGGAAGAAGGCAACAAACTTATCGACAAAGTATTTGAAACGATCGCGACCGAAGCTTACCGCGCTTCCATAGAGATTGCCAAAGAAAAAGGCAGCTTCCCGTTCCTCACCGGCGAAACCAGGGAAGAAACGATGCGGTTGCGCAAAGCATTCACGGAAACCGGCTATATGAAAAAAATGCCGGAAGAGATCCGGCAGGATATCCTGAAATTTGGCATCCGCAACTCGCATCTGCTCACCGTTGCACCAACCGGATCCACCGGCACTATGATCGGCTGCTCAACGGGGCTTGAGCCGTATTTCTCCTTTACGTACTACAGAAGTGGCCGACTCGGCAAATTTATCGAAGTGAAGGCAGATATCGTCCAGGAATATTTGGATCGCCATCCTGAAGCCGATCCGGACCATTTGCCAAGCTGGTTCGTCACGGCAATGGACCTTTCCCCGGAAGCACACGCGGACGTCCAATGCGTGATCCAGCGCTGGATCGACAGTTCGATCTCAAAAACCGTCAACGCCCCGCGCGGCTATACGGTTGAACAAGTCGAAAAAGTGTACGAACGCCTGTATAAAGGCGGTGCCAAAGGAGGAACCGTATATGTGGACGGCAGCCGCGATTCACAGGTGTTAACGTTGAAAGCCGAAGAACCAGAGGAAGAAAAAACGGTTAAACCGGAAAAGCAGCATGTTGTCCTTGTCGATACGATACAGGACCTCCGCACAACGAGCGTCACATACGGCAACGAAATTGGCGACACGTGCCCAATCTGCCGGAAGGGGAAAGTCAAGGAAATCGGCGGATGCAACACATGCGACAACTGCGGCGCGCAATTAAAATGCGGGCTGTAAAACGAAAAGAACGGGTTTTGTGTAGATTTGAAAAAAAGTCGTACCGTTTGAAAAAAAGTTGTACTGTTTGAAAAAAAGTCATACCGTTTAAAAAAAAGTTGTACTGTTACACCTCTTTAGATTATTATTTTCTAAAGGGGTGTTTTTTTATGTCTAAACGAAAAAGAATAGCTAAAGAAGAGCAATGGATTCGTGAAGGGCGAGGTTCTGGTCGAGGTGCTAATTATAAGCCTTGGTTAACAATTCAAGACGTTCCATCATCAGGAAGGGTATCAAGAATAAAAGGAAATAAAATAAATAGGCAACACGAAATGTTTTCGGACTTAGAAAGAAACTATTTTTATATTTCTGAATTTTATGACTGCGTAGTTGATATTCGAGAACAATTTCCATTGTTGCCTAAATCAGAAACAATTGTTATTGCCAACGAATTAGGTATTAAACATCCTACAAATCCAAAAACGAATGAACCAGTCGTAATGACTACTGATTTTTTATTAACAATAGAAAAAGATAATCGATTTATTGATGTTGCAAGAACGATAAAAATGAAAGATGAGCTATTGAAGGAGCGAGTTATTGAAAAATTTGAAATTGAAAGAGTTTATTGGGAGAGAAGGGGTATTGAATGGGGGATTGTAACGGAAGAAGAGATTCCAAAAGCTATAGCAAGGAATATTAGCTACATCCATAATTATTATGATTTAACACAGTTTGATGCCTTTCGAAATATGAATGATTCTCAAATTGAAGATTTTGCGATTGCATTTTTACAACGAATTATACAAGGAGACTATAGTGTAAGAGAAACAGCATTTTTATTTGATAAAGATATGCATTTACCATTGGGTAGTGGTTTAACCCTATTTTATCATTTAATTGTACAGAAAATTCTGATAATAGACATAATAGAACCTATAAATATTGATGAACCACTTGTTATTCAGTCAATTGATGAAGACAAGATGAAGAAGGTGAGGTACGGATGATTTATATTAATCAAGTTTTTCAATTAACGGAAGATTTAACTCGAATTCGTATTGTAGAAATTGATGAACCTTATGTATATGTAGTCATTATTGATGCTAATACATCTATGCCTCAAAAAGAATTGTATTCAACGTTAATAACAGATATAGAGCAAAAAAAGTTGATTCCAATTGCAGATCCTTTTTCCCGTGTTGTTGTAGAAAAAGAATTAACAAAAACCCAAATTGAAAAGAGGGACAAGGATTGGGATATTTATTCAGAATTACTTGTTAAAGGATATAAAAACCTTACTTCAAAGGAATGGTAGAGAAACAAAAATTAAAGAAATTGCAGAAGAACTTCATGTTACTCCAACAAAAATTAAAAAGTTACTTAGCAGTTATTGGCAACGAGGAATGAATAAAAATGCAATGTTGCCAGATTATTCAAAATCTGGTGGTAAAGGGAAAATAAAAACGCTCTCTAATGAAAAAGTTGGACGTCCACGTAGAGTAACTATTGATGGAGAATATCGGAGTGGTATTAATATAACGGATGAAGTGAAAGTTCAATTTGAACATGCTATCAATAAATATTATCGTAAATCCAATAACTATACATTAAGAGATGTATATCATTTCGTATTACGTGACTTTTATTCTGATCGTATCAAAGTAAATGGGGAATATCAGTATCGTATTTGGGATGCAGATCGAATTCCTTCATATGATCAATTGATCAATTTTACTATTGGTTTAAGAAGTTCGAAGACCCAAAAAAAAGATATGCAGTTTAGAAAAAGTGTTAAAGAATATGAATTAAAGCATCGTCCTCTTTTAAGTAATTCCAAAGTTGAAACAAATGGACCAGGAACTCGTTTCCAAATTGATGCAACCATTGCGGATGTGTTTA
>NZ_BKZR01000008.1:0-102667 GCF_008974225.1 Weizmannia acidilactici
CACTGCAAATACGGGTTTTCTGTGATCTGTTCGACAGTTTCACGGTCAGTCAGCCCAAGCCGTTCTTTGATGTAGAGAGCTCCAAGAGCGATTTTTACGGAGTAAGCTCGTTCGCCTTTGAATTTATTCTTAAAGGACTTGGCATATTTTTCTTCAGCTTTCCACCAAGGAATAATATCAGCCAGGCGAACCCAGCGATTTTCTTTATTTAATTTTCCGCCGAATGGTAGAAAAAAATCTTCTACGAAAGTTAACTGATGTTCCGCTTTTTTGTACATTGAAATGGCCTCCAAGTGCAAGGTTTTTCACGTATTTTCCATAAAATCCTTACAATTTATATTCGACAAAAGTGGCTAAAACCCTTGTCAAATCTGGAATTTTTACTTATTCAGCAAGCCCTATAATAGAATCAAAATGAGGAGCTTCAATCTCTTTCTGTTTTAAATGTAACATGATTTTTTTTGAAAATGTTTTCAAAAAAATGTAAAGGAAAAGAAAGGATTTTTTCCAAATCACTGTATTATAATGTGGGCAGAAAGAATGCGAACGATGACTTCGGTTTGAAAATCGCACAAGTATTATCGAGGAATGTCTGGTCAAGATGTTTAATTGGAGGAAAATAAAGTGAAGTTTATTTATTCTAATGAATTCATTTAAAAATACTACATAGGAATTTGGATTTTAACCGAAAAAGCTTGGCCTATTGATTTTTCTCCATCTGTCTAAGTGGAATGGTGACTTCTGTTTAAGGATTGAAGATAAAGATTAAGGAAGATTGCCAAAACAGAGTCTTCCATGCCATGAAGAAATTTATTGAAGGCAAGAGCATATCGATTAGGCTTTATAGTCTACCATTCAATTCTTATGTATAGTCTGGTGCGTGAATTTTGAATGGCTCTTTAATATCTTAAAAACTACCTTTGGAATTTTAAAAGAATGAATTAAATTTTTACTAGTAATTTGTTCAGCAAACTCTAATTAAAATAACAGGTCTTTCCCAATACCAGTAAAGTAAAACTGGCTTTTGGGAAGGCCCACTTAGTTATATCACTTCAGAATTTTTACTATTTCCTTATAATAATCTTCTGTATGTGGGTTAATATTTTCATCTGTTATTATTGCAGTGATATTTTTTACATCATAAAATGTAAAAAAGGCCTCTGTACCGAATTTTGTACTGTCAGCTAGTATATACCGTTCAACCGCATTGTCAAGGATTATTTGGTGACCGTGTCCTTCTTCTTCATTGGCAGTTGTAATTTTTCTACCGCTGACTCCATTTGTACCAATAAAAGCTTTTTTTACTTTTATCTCACTTAACAGTTTGTTGGTAAAATAGCCTACGAAAGTCCCGCTTTTTTTGCGGTACCGTCCGCCCGTTAAAATAACCTCAGTATTTGGAAAATCTTTTGCCCGATTAAATACAGTCAGAGAGGTTGTAATGATATTCAGATTTTTTGCTTGTAAATAATCAAAAATAAAATCGTTTGTGGTTCCAGAACTAATAAAAATGGTATCATTATCTTCTATTAACTCGGCGCATAATTTGGCAATATGCTTTTTTTTGTCAACATTAATTGTTTGTTTCTGGGTGTACGGTAATTCAGTTATATAATCAGCATCTTTTTTTTTAGCGCCTCCATGAACACGCACTAAAAGTCCCTCATCTTCCAAGGCTTTCAAATCCCTCCGAATTGTCATTTCCGTAACATCTAAAGATTTGGCAAGTTCGGATACCTCCACAGAATTCTTTTCTTCGAGTGTGGATAAAATCAAGCGATACCTTTCGTGTTTTAACATATAAATACACCCACTACTGTAAATTTTTTGATATTCAATTGCAATTTACATTTATCACAGTTTGATGTCAACTGTTTCGAATAAAAATAAAAATTTCTAATAAAATAAAAAAGACTCATCCTTAAAAAGGGGAAATCAAAAGTGATCGCAAAAAAGCGGGAATGTCCCGTGGAAATCCAGGTTGGGCAGGCTTATTTGAGAAGGCTTCCCGAAAGGCATCCGATGTACCGGGATATTGAGCGGTATGTCGAAAAAAGAAAGGCGAAATACAAAAGGGAAAAGAGGGCGGACGACTATTTAGCGTTTCTCCCGCGGGACGGCCTCCTCGTTTTCCAGGGTCTCCCCTTTAAAAACGGCAGCAGCCGTACGCTCATCGATACACTCATCCTCACGCGTGCTTTTGTTCTGATCATCGAATACAACCACCTGTCCGACACGATTTATATGGATCCGGCTTTTGACCAGCTGATCCAGCACAAAGGGAAGGCCGAAAAAGGTTGGCCCGATCCGTTTTACCGCCTCCAAAAACAAAAACGCTTCCTGCAGGCTTGGGCACGGGCGCGGCATCTGCCGGAACTGCCGGTGGAATATTTGGTTATCTTTTGCCATGAAACAGCTGAAGTGAAAGCTCCTCCAGCCAATACCGCCGACGAGCAAAAAATCTGCCTGGCAAACCAGGCCGTTTACAAAATCAACAGGCTGCGAGATCTGTACGGCCAGCCTGTGTTGGACAGCAAACATTTCAAAAAATGGGAAAAACATTTATTGACGCATCATCCGCCGGCTGAAATTTTTCCGTTCAAAATCGATTGGGATGCGATGTACATGGGCGTCCGATGCCCGGTATGCCGGCGTTTTGAAATGGAATACAAAGATGAAGTGTGGCGTTGCCAATATTGCGGGCATGCGGATAAAATTTCCCACCGGCAGGCCATTGAAGATTTCTTTCTGCTTGTCAGCAAAACAGCGGTTGAACAGGATCTATGCGATTTTCTTCGCCTTGGCGCCGAAAAAACTGCCAAACTGCTCCAGGAAATGGGCCTCTGTTGGTAGCTTTCCGAAAGAAGTTCCCTTCCTCAATGAATGTGGAGCAGGAAGGGTGTAAAATCTCAGGTGCAGCTTGGGGGGGCGGGGAACCGGCATTAAAACGCATAAAAATCGTATAAATTTTTGCCGGCCCTTTTTGCACGGTACATCGCCTCATCCGCTTTTTGGATGAGTTCTTCCGGATCCGTTCCGTTGTCCGGGTAAAGGGAAATGCCGATGCTGACCGTCACCGTGACATCCCGGCTTTCGACTTCAACAGGTCGGCTTATTTCACGGATCACAGCGTGGACTTTGCCGAGCAGTTCCGTCCGGTTTGCCCAGTTTGAAAGGAGCATGATAAACTCATCCCCGCCAAGGCGGCAAAATAAATCCCCTTCCTCCAGCTGCCGGAGCACGTTGCGTCCGACTTCCACAAGCAGCATATCTCCGCAAGCATGCCCGTATGTATCATTAATCTCTTTAAATCCGTCCAAATCAAGAAACAAAATCGCTGTATGCCCGTCTTGTTTTTTCGTGATTTCGTCCAGTTTCTGCATTAGCAAAAGCCGGTTCGGCAGATGGGTAAGCGGGTCGTAAAAGGCCTGCCTCGAAAGTTGCTGCTGGTAAGCTTGGAGGGAGGACAGCATGCCGTTGATTTCTTTAGCCAAACCCCCGATTTCATCTTTCCCCCTTGCAAGCACGCGCGCTGAAAGCCGGTCGCTTTGCCGGATATAGCGGATCGTTTCGATGAGTGTGACGATCCTGGAAACGACAAGATGATCGAGCGCAAAATAAAGTGCGAGCAAAAGAATCGCTCCGACAGCAAGCAAAGTGATTAAAAAAGCAAAAATGGCTTGCTGCCCTTTTTGATAGATGATTCTCTTGCTTTGGACGGACAGCGTGGCAGCCGGGTCCCCATTCAAATCATTCAATATTAGGATACCTTTGATCGCATGTTCATTGGAGGTTTTGACCCGAAAAGGAGATGCATTTTCGGACGGTTTCGGCTTTGAAGAGAGCGATGCTGAGAACCCGGCAATTTTTGATAGTTTGCGAACTTGGGCGTCATCCAGTTTTTTTCCGAAAATCAGCGTCCCTCTGGAAGGCCCCTGCTCGGAACTTTTGAGGATCGGCTGCGCTGAAACCATATAAATTTCGTTGCCGGAGCGGATCAGCCCGGATTTTTTTCACCCGGCCGCATGAGCCGTGCAAGATGGTACCGGCGGATCCAAGCGGTGCTTTGGATGTTTTCTAATTTACGGGTAATTGGATTGTATTGCTTGCCGTAGACGATCTGCTGCCCGGCATTCAAATAAACGACAAAATCAACGTCGTATGTAGCGAAGGTGCCTGGGACGAGGTTGGAGGCTTCATACTTTTTCCCCGGATGAAGGATATACGCATATGTATCATCCCAAGCAGCATAATCATGGGTGAATTCGCCCAAATTTTGCAAACTGTTTTTGTACACGTCGTTTAACTGGTGCAGTTTTTGGTACATCTGATCCTGCTCAAGATGTGAATACGTATGTTCAAGAAAGGAACCGATGATAAAATAAACCGAAAACAGCAATAAGATTAGTAAAACGGCAGACCAGATGAATACTTTTTTGCGCAATCCCACTCGTTGTTTGTCCCTTCGCCCGCATGCCGCATCCCCGGCGTGCGGTTAAAATTTTTCTTATATATATTATGGGGCGTATTTCCCATCTCGTAAAGGCATATCATCCGAACAGAGGATACAAAAGCGGCGAAAAACAATGAAAAAAGCAATTGACACAAAATTGTCAATCAAATAAAATATAAATGAAAATGATAATCATTTTCAAGAAGAGTCACAAAATTACAGGAGGAACTGTTATGCCGAAACTGCATGCCGATGGGATTCGTGTTGCCTATGGAGAAACAGAAATCATTAAAAATATAAGTCTGGAAATACCGGATGGCAAAATTACAGCCATCATCGGGCCGAACGGATGCGGAAAATCGACGCTTTTGAAAACATTGGGGCGCATTCTTTTTCCAAACAGGGGTGCAGTCTATTTGGACGGAAAAGAAGTGGTAAAACAATCCACCAAAAAAGTTGCCCAAAAGCTGGCCATGTTGCCGCAGTCCCCTGATGCACCGGAAGGTTTGTCCGTATCCGAGCTTGTGTCATTCGGCAGGTATCCGCACCAAAAAGGTTTGGGAAAATTAAAGGCGGAAGACCATCAAGCCGTGTCCTGGGCATTACAGGCAACCGGCATGCTTCCGCTGAAAGACCGCGAAGTAGATGCGCTCTCAGGCGGGCAAAGGCAGCGGGCATGGATTGCGATGGCGCTCGCGCAGGGCACTGATATCATCTTATTGGATGAGCCGACCACTTATTTGGATTTGTCCCATCAGCTTGAAGTGCTGAAACTTTTACAGCATTTAAACCGGGCCGAACACCGGACGATTGTCATGGTCATTCATGATTTGAACCAGGCGGCGCGTTTTTCCGATTACATGGTGGCGATGAAAGACGGGGAGATTTACCGTCATGGAAGTCCGGAAACAGTGATGACGCGCGGGATGATGCGGGACGTTTTCCAAATTGACGCGGAAATTGCCCTCGACCGCAAAACAGGAAAACCGGTTTGTCTATCGTATGATTTGGCTAAGGAATACGGACAGGCAATTGAAAAAATGGCATAAGAATTCTTTTTTATTTTAATTGATAATGATTATCATTATTAATAGGATGGAGGATAAACATGCAAAAACACACGAAGGCTTTTATGATTTTTTCTTTCATTTTTCTGCTTATGCTTTCAGCGTGCGGGAATCAGACCGGAAGCGGAGAAAATAAGAAAACGGATGAGAAAAAAACTTACCAGGCTGACAATGGAAAAGTCAAAGTGCCGGTGCAGCCAAAACGCGTTGTCGACACCACTTTTACCTATACCGGCTATCTTTTGAAATTGGGCATCAAACCGGTTGGCGTAAGCCAGTATGCAAAAGATAATACGTATTACGGAAACAAATTGGACAAGGCAGAAGTCGTGACATCCGATTCCTTGGATAAAATCATGGCACTCAAGCCGGATTTGATCATCGCGTACAGCAATGACAAAAACATCAAGAAGCTGTCGAAAATTGCGCCGGTAGTTGCATATACATACGATAAACGGAATTATTTGGAACAATTTGTCGAGATCGGCAAACTCGTCGGCAAAGAAAAGCAGGCCAAAGCTTGGGTAAATGAATGGAATAAGAAATCAAAGGCGGCAAGCAAAAAAGTGAAGAAGGCAATCGGAGAAAATGCAACCGTTACGGTACTGGAGGATTATTCGAAGCAATTGTATATTTACGGAGAAAACTGGGGGCGCGGTACGGAAGTCATCTATCAAGCGCTCGGCCTCAAGATGCCTGAATCCGTGAAAAAGGTTGTGCAGGGCCCGGGTTATAAAGCCATTTCAACGGAAACCATCCCGAAATATGCCGGCGATTATTTTGTTGTGGCCAGCTGGGGCGGACAAAGCGATAATGCTTTTATGAAAACGGATGTGTGGAAAGATCTTCCGGCGGTGAAAAAAGGCCGTGTCATCAAAGTGGATTCGAAAAACTTTTATTTTAATGATCCCATTTCCGTGGAAAAACAATTGGATCTCCTTGTAAAAGAATTCCAGTCAGCCGGAAAATGATTCAAATACATGTAGATGGCGGTGAAACAGATGGAAGTTAAAAAGGAAAATCGCGGCCATGCTTCACTGCGGCCGGCCAGAATGGCGGTTTTGGCGGCCGGGATGGTTTTGCTTGTGGCAAGCATTGCGGCGGCCATTTCAGCGGGTGCGGCGGACATTCAGTTTTCGGCCGTTTGGCGGGCGGTTTTTCATTATGAACCGGCAAGGGAAGCGGACCGCATCATCATGAGTTTGAGGCTCCCGCGTGAACTTGGCGCCGCTGTTGTCGGTGCCACCCTTGCAGTGAGCGGCGCCATCATGCAGGGCATGACGCGCAATCCGCTTGCCGATCCCGGCCTGCTCGGCTTGAATGCGGGGGCAAGCTTGGGGCTGGCCTGCCTGTTTGCCTTTTTTCCGCACGCTTCTTTTGGCGCCAAAATGCTCTTTTCATTTATCGGTGCGGCTGCAGGGGCGGGGATTGTATTCGGCCTCGGATCGCTGAAAAAAGGGGGCTTAACGCCGCTCCGCCTTACATTGGCGGGAGCGGCTGTTTCCGCGCTCCTGACATCTTTGGGGGAAGGAATTGCCCTTTATTTCAAACTGTCACAGGACTTGGCTTTTTGGAGCGCGGGCGGGGTGTCGGGAACCACATGGCCCCAATTGGAACTGGTCCTTCCGGTTACAGCCGCCGGTTTGTTTTTGGCGGTTCTGATGGGAAAGGGCCTTACCGTATTAAGTTTCGGAGAGGAGACAGCAAAAGGGCTCGGCCAGCGTACATTTGCGGTGAAAACCGTTTTGCTCCTGATCGTGTTGATATTGGCCGGTACTGCCGTCTCGCTTGCAGGCCAGGTCGCTTTTGCCGGGCTGATGGTTCCACATCTCGCAAGGTCCCTTGTCGGGGCGGATTACCGCTGGATCCTTCCCTGTTCCGCCGTTTTTGGCGCGGTCCTGCTTGTGTTGGCAGACACGGCCGCACGCACGATCAATGCACCGTATGAAACGCCGGTCGGAGCCGTCGTTTCACTGGTTGGCGTTCCCTTTTTCCTTTATCTTGCGAGGCGGGGAGGGAAACTGCGGTGAAGAAACGGTGGGAATTTTATTTTGCCTTCTCTGGCGCCGCCCTCTTGCTGGCTGCTGTTTTTATTGCCGGCATGGCTTCGGGTTACATCTCGCTTTCCCCGGGCAGGCTGTTGGCCACTCTGGCCGGGCGCGGAACGGATGCGGAAAATCTGATTTTATATGAATTCAGGCTGCCGCGTATGCTTGTTGCCTTTTTTGCCGGTATCGGATTTGCAGTTTCCGGGGCGGTGCTGCAAAGTATGACACACAATCCACTTGCCGACCCCGGTATCCTCGGGATCAATTCCGGCGCCGGTTTAATGGTTGCGGTCTTTATCTCTTTTTTTACGTCTGAACCGTCGTCCTTCCTTTATATTCTGCCCGTTTTTGCACTACTCGGCGGCATAGCGGCTGCTGTTTTGATCTACGTCCTGTCATTCAAAAAAGGGGAGCGGATCCAGCCGGAGAGAATGGTATTGACCGGAGCGGGGCTTTCCTCGGCATTTTCCGGTGCGATGATCGCGCTCGCTTCCCATTTCAACCGTGACCAGTATGATTTTATCGCACGCTGGCTGGCGGGGACGATCTGGGGGGATGACTGGGCATTTGTGCTTGCACTGTTGCCGTGGATAGCCGTTCTCGTCCCGGTTGTGTTTTTCAGATCGAATACGCTTGATGTACTCAGCCTGCATGAACATGCTGCGGTCGGGTTGGGGGTGCACATTGGGCGCGAAAATCTTTTGCTTGGCTTTACAGCGGCCGCCCTTGCTTCGGTATCTGTGTCCGTGACGGGGGGAATCGGGTTTATCGGGTTGATGGCCCCGCATATTGCAAAACGACTCGTCGGGCCGCGGCACCGTTTTTTCCTGCCGGTTGCCACTTTACTTGGGGCGGTTCTTCTTCTGGGAGCCGACACGATCGGTAGGGTCATCCTTGATCCAAGCGGCATTCCGGCGGGGATTGTCGTGACTGTGATCGGCGCGCCTTATTTCCTGTATTTAATGGTGAAAAATTGAACGGTTTGCCAGTCTGTTTATGATATTTGTGCGGGTGCTTTGATCTATCTGGAAAAAGGAGGAATCAACATGGCGGATGATTTATATGATGTAACCATTGTCGGCGGAGGGCCGGTCGGCTTGTTTACAGCCTTTTACAGCGGCATGCGGAACTTAAAAACGAAATTGCTGGAAAGCAGCGGAGAGCTGGGAGGGAAGATAACGCAGTTTTACCCGGAAAAAACGATCCGCGATATCGGCGGTATACAGGCGGTCACCGGTGCCGGCCTTGTTCGTGCGCTTATCGGCCAGGCAAAAACATTTGCTCCCGCGATTCTCTGCAACCGGCATGTTTCCGGTTTGGAGCGGATGCCGGACGGTTCGTTTCTTTTAAAAACGGATAACGGGGAACCCCACCATACAAAAACAATCATTCTTACGGCTGGTGCCGGCATTTTTAAACCGGTCAAACTGGATGTAAAAGGGGCGGAACGATTTGAATCCGGCAATCTTTATTATACTATAGAGCAGCTGGAAGTTTTCCGGAATAAACGCGTTGTCATTTCAGGCGGAGGAAACGCGGCTGTTGATTGGGCGAATGAACTGGCGCCGGTAGCGGAAAGAGTGTCGGTTATCCATCGCCGCGATCTATTCGGCGGATTTGAACGGCAGGTTTGTGAAATGAAAAAATTAGCGGAAGTTTTTACGCCGTATAAAATAAAATCACTGTACGGGGAAGGGGAGTCGATCCGGCGTGTGGAAATAGAACATGCGGATACAGGAGAAATGCATTGGCTAGAGGCGGATGCCGTTATTGTCAACCATGGGATCTACGGGGACTACGGCGGAATTTTAAACTGGGGACTCGCTATGCAGGAAGGGCGTTTTGTGGTAAACGGAGCAATGGAAACGAATATCGCCGGTATATTTGCCGCCGGGGATGCCGTGACCTATCCGCATAAGTTAAAACTGATTGCCGGCGGGTTTGCGGAGGGACCGGTTGCGGTAAACAGCGCGGCAAAATATATTTCTCCGGATGCCGAACTGATGGCGATGTATTCGACCCATCATGAAAGATTCACAAAATAAACATAAGCGCCCGCTTTGGAAACGGGCGCTGAAATTTTTTGCTTAAGCCAATACGGTATGAACGTCAAAATGTTTTGCGGCTTCCCGCGCTTCTTCGGCCGCTTTTGCCAAAATGGCTTCCGCATTTTCCGGATGTTCGTCGATGCCTTCGACAAAAATGGTTGGGAGGACATCTACGCCGAAGAATGTTAAAATCCCGCGCACATACGGATCGGCAAACTGCGGAATTTTGCCGTCGGAGTAAACGACGCCGCAGCCGTGGATATGGATGGCAACTTTATTTTTCAAAAGCCCTTTGGAGCCGTGTTCGGTGTAGGCGAATGTTTTGCCTGCGACCGTAATGGCATCAAAATAGGCCTTTAATAATGGCGGGATGCCGAGATTCCAAAGCGGCGAAACGAAGATATATTTATCCGCCCCGATAAACTGGTCAGCCAGTGTATCAAGTGTTTTTATTTTTGCCGCTTCTTCAACAGTCAAGGTTTCCCCGCGGCGCTGTTTGTCACGTGCGGTTAAAACATCCAGATCAATCAGCGGCAAGTCCATATTGTACAAATCAAGTTCAGTGGCTGTGTCGTTAGGATGCAGCTTCAATGTTTCATCAAGAAAAATGCGGGCAATTTGCGTGCTTCTGGAAAGCGCGTCCGGGAGTGGGGAAGATTTTATCAATAAAATACGGGCCATTGTCGTTCACCTCGGTTGTGGATTGTGATCTTATTCACAAAAAATCCTCTGTTTCTATGTGAAAATTGTAACATAGTGAAATGAAAGCGGCAATCATATAGAGTTTTTTAAATGTGACAAGATATTGTAATGTGAGGCCCGGGTGAGCATTCCGCAAACGGATACTGTAACCGTGACGGCGTGGTGCCGTGTATCAAAGGTTGGCGTTCCCGGTTGAAACCACGGCAGACTTTTCCGCGGGGGAAACAGGAGAAATGCCCCGCAATCCCTTCAAAACAGGTTTGAGCCAGGAACTTTTGTCGGTCTCCCTGCTAGTATCATTGAGGAATCAGCGAAAGTGGGGGAAAAATCGGCGGACATGTGCGGGAAATCAGCGGAGATGCCAAAAAAATCGGCGGGCAAGTGCAATAAATCAGCGTAGCAGGGGGAAAGAACTGTTACGCAAACTGCGCAAAAAAAGCGGCGTCACTGCCGCTTATTCCACTTTTACCGTTTTGAACTGGGTGCGGGTGTAGTAACCGGACTTGCTCACGGTTGCGGAAATCGTGTAGGTTCCCCTGTACGATTGGGATGCCGTTGAAAATTTGTAGGTGGCGGTGCCTTTCGTATTGGTTTTCACGGTCACGGTTTTCACAACACCTTTTGCTGTTTTCAGCGTTAACTTGACGGTTGCTCCCGGAATGGCTTTTTTCGAAAACTGATTGAAAACTTTTTCGGTGATCTGGATGGAACTTCCCTTTTTATATGTTGAATGGTCGGTCGTCAAAGATGCCTGGAAAGAGGATTTCGCAGATGAAACACTTGCTGCAAGGCCGGGCGCCTGCACAAGACCGTAGCCGAAATAAACGTCCCTTCCTTTCGGGCCGAGATCGTGCACCGAGCTGTCAAGTTTTGAACGGATCCATGCCGCGCTTTTTCCCGGATATTTCTGGATCAAAAGGGCGAGTGCCCCCGAGGCAAACGGGGCAGCCATGGAAGTGCCGTCCATCCTGGCATAAGGGTGCGCTTTTGAAATATAAGTGCTGAGAATGTCAATGGCCGGCGCTGAAACTTCCAATTCTTTCCCAATGGAAGAAAACGGCGCATGATCGTTATTTTCATCGGTTCCCCCTACGGCAATGACCGATGCATATTTGGCAGGATAATCGATATTGTCCGTTGTGGATTTTGTCTTGGATGTAGAGTTATTACCTGCTGCAGCCACGACAAGAATGCCGGCTTTGTATGCTTTATCCACTGCCTGTTTGAGGGCGGGCGAATAATCCTTGACCCCGAGGCTTAAATTAATAATATTCATTTTATGCGCGATCGACCAATCAATGCCTTTGATCACATCTTCCAGGTCCCCTTTTCCTTTTGAATCGAGGACTTTCACCGCATAAAGGCTGGCTCCTGGCGCAACGCCCACCACCCCGAACGAGTTGTTTTTGGCACCGATAATGCCTGCAACATGGGTGCCGTGCCCGTTGTTGTCATTATAACTTGATGAGATCATGGAAACGCCGCCTGCGATGGACAAATCGGCATGTTTTGCGATGCCTGTATCTATAATGGCGATTTTCACGCCTTTGCCGGTATCCCCGGATTTCCATGAAGTTGATGCTTTTACTTTCACGATGCCCCAGGAAACGGTTTGCCCGCTGATTTCGGCCTGCTGGTCCGGTTCAACGCTTTTGACTTCATCGTTATGCTCGAGCTCCGCCACTCTGGATGCCGGCACTTTACCGGACACAGCCGGAATATGTTCATAAGATTGTTCGATTTTTCCGTTGACTTCCGTGATCGCTTTTTTATGGACATCTTCTTTAAACGTCACAATTACATTTTCCATTTTTCCTTTTGCCCGAACCTGGTCTGCCGTAATCGGGAAAGCAAGGAGGAAAGATAAGGCAACGAGTACAGATTTTCTCCAATATTTTGAAACCGGCATGAAAAATCCCTCCTATAATTGAACAATGCCGTTTCCACAATTATAGCAGATTGGAAGTTTGTGAGAGCCGGTTTTTATTGGAAAGGTTTCATGTGGATTCCGCGGCAATGTCCGGAAGCCCGGATGCATAGAAAAACGGCATGTACACAAGCTATTGAAGAAAACTCACTGCCGATTGCGAGGGCGAAAAATGATTGGGTATTTTGCTGCCATCATCTTGTTTAATACGGTTGCTTTTTTTGCCAACAAGCGGCTGGCGCCGTGCCAAGTTGTGCAAATTTGGACATTTACAATCGCTTTTCAATTGATTTTTGATACTTTTGTCGATTATAAATACCACGGCTATTGGTATTTTTCAAAAGGCATTGATTGGGTGAATCTGCCTGGCATGATCTTTCTGATTCCGCCTGTCAATATCCTGTTTCTCAACTGGTTTCCGCTCCAAAAGTCGCTTATGAAAAAGGTCCTATATATTTTCGGGTGGGAAGTGTTGCTATTGATGTATGAAAGCTTTGCTCTGCTTCCCGCGCCATGGGGTTATTTTCATTACGGCTGGTGGAAACTGCATTATTCGGTGGTTATGAACCCGGTTTTGCTTTTGATCCTGCTCGCTTTTTTCAAATGGATTACCCACTTGGAAAATAAAAAAGCCGCACCTGTTTCAGGCGCCGGCTAAACGTTTTTTTTTTTGACGGAGATAATCGGCATGGTCATGGATGGCAGGATCTTCCGTTTGGATGGTTGTATGGCGGATGCCGTATTTTATTTCCAGCATTTGATTCACAGCCAAAATGACATGCAGCGGTTCGCACCCGTTTTTAACAAATACATGGGCGGTCAGCGAACAGTGGTCGGATGAGATATTCCACAGATGCATGTCATGGACATCTTCAATGCCTTCAATTGCGTACATATCGGCGCGGATTTGTTCGAGGTCAAAACCGTCCGGCACGGTGTCCATCAAAATGAGATAAGATTCGCGGATAATTTTCGCGCCGCCGTAAAAAATCACACCACCGATGATGATGCTGATCAGCGGGTCGAAAAAATTCATGCCCGTAAAGTAAATCAGCAGCGCGGAAATAATGACGCCGGCCGAATTCAACAAATCCCCGATAAAATGCCACAGAGCGCTTTTTACATTTAAGTTTTCCTCTTCTTTTGTGCTCCGGTGCAGGACAACCGTGAGGGCGATATTGACAACAAGCCCGATGGACGCAATGATGAGCATCCACTTAAAATCAATCGTTTGCGGATGGATAAAACGTTTGATTCCTTCGATAAAAATTCCGATGGCAATGGCAGTGAGCGTGAGGCCGTTGAGGAGAGAAGCAATAATCTCAAAGCGCAAATAACCGAAAGTATACTTGCGGTTTGGCGGGCGTGTCGCCATGAACAAAGCCAGCATGCTGAAGAGGAGTGCGATGACGTCAGAAGCCATATGTGCAGAGTCGGAAAGCAAAGCAAGCGAATGCGAGATCAAACCGCCGGCAATTTCCACGAATGTAAAAAACAAGGTTAA
Source organism: Weizmannia acidilactici (assembly GCF_008974225.1). NCBI lineage: Bacteria > Bacillati > Bacillota > Bacilli > Caryophanales > Bacillaceae > Heyndrickxia > Weizmannia acidilactici. The sequence continues at coordinate 13,750 of NZ_BKZR01000008.1, forward strand.
GAGCAGCGTTGCCCAAAGCGCCGTTCTGGACTTGGACTGGACTTTCACATGGGGAAGGTGATGATAATCATAGTCCATCAACCACACACCTCTTCCTTTTTATTCTTTTCCCCGTATTGTAGCACAAAGGAGAGAAAATGAACAGGGGATATTCTCAATTAAAACGAATTTTTTATATATAATTGAGAATGTGAATCAATATTATTTTGCTAATTGTTATTGAAATAAAAGAATATGCCCTTTGTTTATAATTTATATTATATGATAATCTATGTTAAGGCGTGAAAGGCCGGCCGGTACGGGAAAACAAGAAGGGACGCGGGTGAGGAACCGGAGCCAATAAAAAAGCGGTGAGCACATGCTGCTGTACTCATCGCTTTTTTATTGGTGCAGCCTGGCATATTTTTATTCTACGGTTAAGCTTTTGGCAAGATTGCGCGGCCGGTCGACGTTGTAGCCGCGCACTGTGCCCGCATAATAAGCGAGCAGCTGGAGCGGGATGGCCGCCAAAATCGGCATGAGGAACGGATGGGCTTCCGGAATGTAAAGCACCTCATCAACGACCGCGCTCACTTCGTCATCCCCGGTCGTGGTGACGCCGACAACATACGCATCGCGCGCCTTAACCTCCTTAATATTATTGATCGCTTTATCGCGCAAATGCGGCTGCGTAGCGAGCGCAATGACAGGCACGCCCGGTGTGATTAGCGCCATCGTACCGTGCTTCATTTCCCCGGCCGCGTAGGCATCGGCATGGAGATAGGCGACTTCCTGCAGTTTGAGCGCGCCTTCCAATGCCAGTACATAATCAAGCCCGCGCCCGATCAGAAAGAGATGCCCCTGGTCATTGGTGACTTGTGCGAATTGATCGATCGCATCCTGCGTCATGACGAGGCATTTTTCCACATCATCGGCGAGCGAATGAAGGGCATCAAGCAGGACAGGAATTTTATCCTCTCCAGGGCCGTTCAGTTTTTTCGTCAGCACAATCGTAAGCAAAATGAGTGCGGTGATCTGGGTGGTGTATGCTTTTGTCGCGGCGACCGCGAGTTCCGGACCGGCATGTGTATAAATGAGACAGTCCGATTTCCTTCCCAATGTGCTTTTCCGATAATTGGTAATTGCAATCACCGGTGCCCCGAATTTTTTCGCATTTTTCAAGGCCGAAATTGTATCCGCCGTTTCCCCCGACTGGCTCATCACAATGACAAGATGTTTTTCATTTAAATGGCCGTGTTCGCAGCTGAATTCAGACGAAATCGCCGCTTCGACCGGGATATCCAGCATCGTCTCCAAAATCTTTTTGCCGATCATGCCGGAGTGGTGCGAGGTGCCGCTGCCGACAATGGTAATTTTTTCAATATCGGTAAGCTGCCGTTCTTTGAAAAATTCCTCGACTTCCGGAATGATGACATCACCGGCCGCTAACCGGTTTTTTAACGTGCGTTTAATCGCTTCCGGCTGCTCCATAATTTCTTTTAACATGTAGTGGTCGTAATCCTGCAGGCTGAGCTCATCATGGCTCCAGTGCACAGCTGTTTTTTTCGGTAAAATCTTCTCCCCGGAAAGCGTCTTGACTTCCACATTCGTCTGCGTCAAAATCGCCATTTCCCCGTTTTTGATCGGGTAAATTTCTTTTATATATGGAAGCAGTGCAGGGATATCCGAAGAAAGGTACGCTTCCCCGTGCCCGAAGCCGATGATCAGCGGATTATCGTAAGAAATTGCAATGATTTGGTTCGGATGGTCTTTTGCCATGATTGCAAGCGCAAACGCCCCTTTTAGCTGCGGGATGACAATCCTTACCGTTTCTTCAAAATTCCCTGTATCATAATGCGCGAGCAGATGCGGGATGACTTCCGTGTCGGTGTCCGTTTGAAAATGGTGGCCTTCTGCGATGAGAAATTTTTTCAACTGCTGATAATTTTCAATAATGCCGTTATGTACGACGTAAAAGCGCTCTTCTTCATCGCATAATGGATGGGAGTTTTCCACGGTCGGCATGCCGTGCGAGGCCCATCTTGTATGGCCGATCCCGAGGCAGCCGGGCTGGATCGGTTCGAGCTGGAGGGATGCTTCCAAATCTTCAACGCGCCCTTTTTCTTTACGGAGTCCGATCGTTTTCATGTCAGATACGGCAATGCCTGCGGAATCATAGCCGCGGTAATCCAATTTTTTCAGACAGTCGAGCAGAATCGACTGCGCGGAATGCTTGCCGATATACCCTACGATTCCACTCATCTTGTTCACCTCAATGTATCGCTTCAGTTCCTTTAATACATGTATTCATACTTTAATGCTAACATGAATCGGGAGTGGAAATAAAGCAATTCCGCATGGGAAAAGTACGATGCCGGCGTAATGTGCGGCATGGCTGCAAGCAGCGCCCCCTGTTATTTATTCGCAGTAAAAGTGGAGGAATAGAAATACTTTCTTCCCCGGTTATCGCCGTCTTGTGAAAGCTTAAGGCCTGCCAGCAGCCGCTTTGATAAGTCTGGGGATTGTATATGAAGATACTCGCATAATTTTTGGTTGGTAAGGAAAGGGTGGAAAAGAAGGAAGTAATCGTTTACCGCCTGTTTGTGCGCATCCTTGCTGTAAGCACCGCAATGCGGGCAGTACCATTTTTTGTGTTGGCGCCTCATCCGGTACCGGCAACAGACGGGGCATTGGACACCCGTGAGCAGTTCTGCGGTTTGCAGATCGAAAGGGAGCGGATCTTGATGCACAAGCGGGGTATCGGATTGGAGCAGAACCCGGTTCCATTTCCGCATGTCCTTTTTACTTAGGAAATTTTTTTGGTAGATTTTTTGAAGGGATTTGATTTTTTGCAGAAGCCGGTGGCTGTGGCATACTTTTTTCTCATATATGCCCGGGGCGGAAGAAGTTTTTAAAACGGTGGCGGGATTGCTGAATACGATGAGGGTTTCAATCGGGGGCAGGAGAAGATGCTGCTTTACGGCCCAATCTTTTAATTGGATTTCCTGCATTTGGACTTGTGATAAAGGATCGGAAAAACCTTCTTCTTTGCCGTCTTTTTCGCGGATCATCTGCCGGAAAACCGAATCGAAATAAATCGTTCCGCTGATATTTTTAACTTCGAGAATGAGAGCAAAATTCTGGCTTAAAATGAAAGTATCAATTTGAAAATAATAGTTGCCGTTTTGAATGCGCAGATCATGATAGATGGAAAACTCATCATCCGGCAGAAAGCTGAAATAATAGTCGAGATTCTGTTCCCCTGAGAAACCCGCTTTTCTTTTTGCCAAATCTTTTTCAATTTCCGGGCGTTTCGGATGATGGAGCGGCAACCTTCGCAATAATGCCTCATCCACCTGGATCCGGAACGGTATACTTCGTTTCTTTTCAATCAACGGAAAATCCTCCTTTGTAATTTTTTTGGACTAGTATTCAACACGACTTGTAAAAATTCCTGCATCGATGAGAAAATTTTCTGCTTCTTTTAGGGGCGGGGCATTTTCTTTTGGAAGCCGTTTTGGAAATCGGCGGAAAGACTTCGGAAATCGGCGGTGAGGTCCAAGAAATCAGCGGAAACATTGGAAAAATCGGCGGAGAGAATGTAAAAATCAGCGGTTCGTTTCAAACTGATACAAAAGTAGTCATTCAAGAGGGGGAGAGCACCATGAATAGAACCCGGATACTGGAGAAGTTAACATAACATCGACATTCCGAAAAAAATCAGTGAAAAAGGTTTGGAAATCGGCGGTGAGGTCCAAGAAATCAGCGGAAATATTGGAAAAATCGGCGGAAATCTCAAAAGAATCAGTGTGTCCTCATAAATATACACCCGGTGGTATCAGTGTATACTAGATAAAAAGCGCAACCTATCAGGATCGCGCCTTTTGCCTCACCTAAAAAATTTTAATGACGTCCAGATCCTAAATCGCAGGCGGACACGAACCCTCACCGAAAGTACCGGCTCGGGCAAATGCAATGCCAAATACGAAATTGTGTATTGGTCTTGTACTACTCCTATTCCCGGGATGCAGTGCCATCCTATGGTAACTATTCTCACGCCCGTTTTCTTAACTCAGCCGTGGCGGGAACAACTGAAACATTCCCGTATTTGGTCACTGACAGTTCACCGAGCCGGCCGTAGTTTCCGAGTTTTGCATGGGGATCGGCATTGAGCCGGAGCTTTTTCGATAAACAACCGGCTGTCACTTCAAGAAAAATGTCGACTACCTGCTGCTGCGCAAGCCAGTCTTCCAAAAGCCGGGCATCAACCGCGGCAATAAACCCGATTTTTCTTTCCGGCGGCATCAACCGGACGACAGCCGGGAACTGCCTTTCTTCTTTCGTTGTGCGGTTTTGTAAAATCACCGCAATACCGGCATCTTTTTTCGACTTGGGCGGCAAGTAACCGATCTGGCCGACCCCTTTTAAAGACAGGGAGCGGGAGCAAAAGTCCGCCTTAAGCAGCTCCGCTTTTTCCGGCATTAAATGTTTCGGCACCGGCATTGTGGCGGGCAGCAGATGGTCAAACGCATGCTTCCCTTTCAAATGGCGAAAATCAAATACATGACTGCCGCGCTCATTCACCTTCACCGGAAGATAGCCGCGGGACGCAGAACCGGTTGCGGCAAACTCAAATGCCATATGATTGCGCAGGAAAAAATAACGCGCCCGCACGAGTTCGGGTTCCGGCACATAGGCGAAAGCCCGCTCATCAATATGCTGCAGATAGCTGTTTACAAGCGGGAAAAAGCGGCGGCGGGAATGTGGCAAATACCGGTAAAAGTTAGCCGCATACCGCGTAAAATCAAGAACCGCGCGGATATCTTTAATATAGCGGTGCCCAAGCAGGCCGTGTTCCAGCAAAAACCGGTCAATTTCCTGGTGGATGAAAACGCGGTCTTTCACGGCCCTGAACATAAAATTTTTCTGCGTAATTGACAAATTGCGCAAACGCTCGCGCTTCCGCCAATAATAATGCGTATCGCAATTGATAAACACTTTTTCCGCCAAATACAGGCAGCAGGTGATAAAATGGACGTCTTCAAAGCGGCGCCCTTCGAGAAACTGCAGCTTATTGCGCATTAAAAATTCCTTTTTAAAAATTTTATTGGCCGGCCCTAAATTATGGATGAGATTTTTTGTTTCATATAAATTGGTCAGCCGGTTTTCCTGAAAAAGGCTGAGCAGTTTGAACGTATACACCGGCCATTTCTGTTTCGAATTAAATTTTAAAATATTGGTCACGACCATATCGGGATCATGCCGGCGGATATATTGAAGCGAGCTTTCGTAAAAATTCGGGTCAATCGTATCATCCGGATCCAAAAAATGGATGTAGTCGCCCCCGGCAAGCGCCAATCCCTTATTCCGGGGGCCGCCCGGTGCGCCGCTGTGCTTCTGGCGGATGATCCGCAGCTGCGGGAGGCGCTCCGCCCACTTTTCCAGCACTCTCCAGCTTCCGTCCCTTGAGCCGTCATCGACTGCAATGATCTCGTATGCCGGGTATGTCTGGCGGGCAAGGCTGTCCATGCATGCGTCCAAATAGGCTTTGACATTATAAACAGGCAGTATGGTGCTGATTTTCACAAAACATCCTCCATAAACTTGATATCGTTTCTAGTATGTTCAATCCTCTTGAAAATGAAACCGGCCGTGCTTTTGTTGCAATTGAGAATGATTTTCGATAGAATATACGGGAAATCACCATGGCAGGAGTAGATGAAGATGTTTCGTTTACATAGAAAAGATCTGATTGAAGTCTGGGAAGATATTGTTTCCATTAAAGAGTTGGTTATCGCTCTGATTGTGAATAGTTTCACAACTATGGGCGGTTATTTTTTGGCGCCAAACGACCCGCCGAAACCGCTGTTATTCGGCCTGATAGGCGCAATGATCGGATTTTCCCTTTGTACCATCCTCATCAGGCCAAAACGGATTTTTGAAGAGGAAGAAAGAGGGGAATAAATATGGATATCGCATTAATCGCACAAATGGCTGCGGCCGCCGTGCTTGCAGCTGTCATCTATACCGTCATCGGCATTGTACCGGGAACGGACGAAACCGCGGTGCTTGTGCCGATTACATTGGTCCTCGTGCTGACAGGCGTCCAGCCGGTTGTTGTACTTGCTTTCTTTATTTCGGCGGTTGTCGCCAATAATTTGATGGACTCGATTCCGGCCGCGGTCGCAGGCATTCCGGGTGGCGTCATGACAAGCCCGCTTGTCGACCATGCGCTCGCTTTGAAAAAACACGGGCTCGCCAATCTCAGCATCCGCAAAATGGCCGCCGGGTCTTTCTTGGGTGTTCTTGTCAGCGTCCCGGTCAGCCTGCTGCTTGCAAAAAGCCTGATCCCGTTTGCCAGTGCCATAAAAGAATACGCCAACCCGTTATTCCTGGCAGGCGCTGTGCTCCTTTCGCTCATGAGCAAAAACAAATGGCTTGCCCTTGCTTCGATTTTACCGTTTTCGTTGCTGATCGAAGGCCTTCGCTATTTGTACTGGGGAACCGGCGCCGTGCCAAAAGACACGATGGTATCAATTTCTTTCTTTTTAGGCATTACGATCGGTCCGGTTATCCTCACCCTTTTTGAACTGTTGAACTGGGATAAAAGGGAAAGCCTGAAACGTTTTGAAGCGAAAAAAATTGTGCTGAAGAATAACAGTTACGAAAGAAAACAGTTAAATCCGTTTCATGTGATGGACAAACGGGAATGTGCCACGGGAATGCTCGCTTCTGTCATCGGCTGCTTTACGTTCATTTTAAGCCCTGTCGGCGTGACGACGTTTTTAGGGGAACTGTTTGCAAGCCGGATAAAAGATCCGGTAAAAAAAGCTTCGGTTGCCATTGTCGGCATGAACGGGCTCGCGAACGCCACTTATATTTCAGGCGCGCTCATTCCGCTGATCGCCCTCGGCATTCCGCTTTCGCCTGTCGCCATCGGGCCGGCCAACGCGCTGTTTAACGCGCCGCCTGTTTTTACGCTGAAACACAATATGCACCACATTTTATCGGGCGGAGATTTTGTCTGGGCTACGATCATTGGCACGGGTATCGGCATTGTCATCACGTATTTTATTGCGATAAAATATGCCCAGCCGATCTGTGCGTTTGTGTTTAAAAAAGTGCCGCACGAAGCGATTCTTGGGCTGTTTTTCGGCCTTGTCCTTCTGCTTGCGTACATGGACGCGGGCTGGATGAACGTTTTTGGTGTATTATTGATAGGGATTATAAGTGGCACCCTTCACCGCTGGGGCGTCAATTACGGTATTATGTTTATGACGTTGTATTCGGCACCATGGCTCGTAACGCTGTTCCATTGATGGATTGGGCAAAGAAATTTTTTTATGAGGATAGCTGTTCAATGAATTTCATGGCGCGCACGTTACGCTGACAGAGCGTGCAAAGCAATGGCTCTTTTTATGGACGTAAAAGAAATGATCGCTGCAAGACGCAGGTCTATGGATCGGTAAAAAATTTTACATGTCTTTCGCGAATTGATGACAGACAAGCTCAAGCGATCCGCGGTTTCTTAAAGAGAAAATTTTTCCGCGAACGGCGCAATTACAGGTGTTCACAATCCAAGAGAAGACTTTTTGAAATGACGAAAATACCATTTTCAGGCGCCCGCAGTTGTATGGCAAAAATTTTTCAAGCAAGAGGGAAAGCGAGGGGTTACAATGATAAAAATTCCCGGCAAAACAGCAACCGGGACAGCACACGGAAAATTGATTTTGGCCGGGGAGCATTCCGTCGTTTATGGAAAACCGGCGATCGCGCTTCCGTTCCATCTCGTGCAGGTGGAAGCGAACGTCATCCGGAAATCGGGCCCGCTCTCCATTGACTGCTTGTATTACACGGGGGCAATGGACGAAGCGCCGCCGAAAATGATGGGCATTACCGCCTGTGCAAAAGAAACATTAAAAACGTTAAACGAGCCGGCTGAAAATCTTGTGATCAAACTGGAATCCACCGTTCCGATCGGGCGCGGCCTCGGTTCCAGCGCAGCGGTTGCGGTTGCGGTCGTGCGCGGGTTGTACGCATTTTTTGGCAGGAAACTGTCTGAAGCCGAATTGGAGCGGCTCGTGCAAATTGCCGAAAACTTCGCTCACGGCAATCCGAGCGGCATTGACATGATGACAGTCATCAACGACCACCCGATCTGGTTTGAAAAAGGGAAACCGGTCCGCCCGATGCCGGTCTCCCTGCGGTTTTATTTGGTCGTTGCCGATTCCGGGCGGATCCACGATACATCTTTGGCCGTAAAAAGCATCAGGGAAAAACGGCAATATGAACCTGAAATGGTCAACAAGGCAATTGGGCGGCTCGGGAAAATTGTATACGAAGTAAAAGAAGCGTTGGATGCAAAAGACGGGTTCAGGCTCGGGCAGCTGTTGAATGAAGCACAGGCGCAGCTTTCCGCTTTGGGGGTAAGCGATGCGGGGCTTGACGATTTGACCGGTGCGGCTCGGGCGGCCGGCGCGCTTGGAGCAAAACTGACCGGCGCGGGCCGGGGCGGCTGCATAATTGCACTCGCCGAAACCCGGGAAAAGGCGGAAACGGTTGCTGCAGCCCTGCAAAGAGCCGGCGCTATAAAGACGTGGTATTTTTCACTGGAAGGACGATGAGGGATGGAAGCAACGGCAAGGGCCCATACGAATATTGCCCTGATTAAATACTGGGGAAAACGGGACGAGAAACTTTTCCTCCCGATGAACAGCAGCCTTTCCATTACATTGGACAAGTTTTACACGACGACAAAAGTGGTGTTTGACCCGGCCCTTAAAGCAGACCGATTTTTTCTGAACGGAAAGCCGGCCGGAGCAGCGGAAACGGCAAAAATTTCCCGGTTTATGGATAAAATCAGGGATTTTGCGGGCGCAAAATGGTACGCGGTGATCGAGTCGGAAAACGAAGTTCCGACCGCGGCCGGTCTTGCTTCTTCCGCATCCGGCATGGCGGCACTCGCGGCTGCTGCGGTAAAAGCATTGGGCCTTCAGGTCGACGGCCGCACACTGTCGAAGCTTGCGCGCCAAGGTTCCGGTTCCGCCTGCCGCAGCATTTACGGAGGTTTTGTCGAGTGGCAAAAAGGCGAAAAAGCGGACGGCTCCGATTCGTACGCCGTCCCGCTCCTCGGCAGAGACGACTGGGAACTCAGCATTTTGTCCTGTCTCCTCGAGTCCAAACAGAAAAAAATTTCGAGCAGGGAAGGGATGAAACGGACGGTGGAAACTTCCCCGTTTTATGCAGGCTGGCTCGAAACGGTGGAAAAAGACTTGGCCGCCGCAAAATCCGCGATTGCCCGGCGCGATTTTGCATTGCTCGGGCGTATCCTCGAAGCCAACGCCCTGAAAATGCATGCGACAACGCTCGGGGCCGACCCGCCGTTTTTATACTGGCAAAGTGCCACCCTTGATGTCATGCGGGAAGTGGAACTTTTGCGCGAACGTGGGATCGAAGCGTATTTTACGATTGATGCCGGCCCGAATGTAAAAGTCTTGTGCGGGCGGAAAGATGAAGAAGCGGTGCGCGAAACCCTCGCGGCAATCCCGGGTGTCCAGCGTGTTTTCATCTGCCACCCGGGCCCGGGGGTCAGTTACGGGCCGTATTGATGTTAGATTTACAGAGGCACCGGCGTTTTTTATTCCGCAACAAAGTTTAGGCCTGGAGCAGTGACGGCCGTTTTGATATTAAGTTTGCGGATGTCCGGCAAAGTTAAGGCCGGGAGTTGGTGCGGGCGGGTCCGTTTCGGCTATTGCCCCTTTTTTGAATGGGCCATCCCGGGATCAATTGTGCACAGCAAAAAGTAATGGTAGTTATTTTATTCCAACAGATAGAGATGATAGGTATGCATTTTCAAGTCAAGGCGCCGGGCAAGCTGATGATCGCCGGCGAATACGCGGTCATCGAGCCCGGCTGTCCTGCGATCGTTTCGGCGGTTGACCGTTACATCACAATAGATGTAAAAGAAAGCACAGAGAATCTTTTCTCTTTGCCTCAGCTTGGCATCACGCACGCTGCCTGGCGTTGGGAAGGCGGAGCGGTGCGGTTTGACTGTGAAGATCCAAAGCTTCGTTTTATTCAAAATGCCCTCGCCGTCTTTCACCGGCTGCTTGAAGAAAAATCGATTGCCCTCCGCTCCCTCCATTTGACGGTGACGAGCGAACTGGATGACGCTGCGACCGGGCAAAAATACGGGCTTGGCTCCAGCGCGGCGGTTCTGGCTGCCGTTTTTTCTGCGCTGCTGCATATATATGAGAGACTTCCGGAAACGAAAGAAACGATTTTTAAACTGGCCAGCATCGCCCACTTAAAAACGCAGGGAAACGGGTCGGGCGCTGACATTGCAGCTTCCGTGTACGGCGGGTGGATCAAATACACGGCATTCCGCCCGGATTGGATTTTTTCCGAATTGGAAAAAGGCCGGATCAGCAGACTTTTGGACGAACCTTGGCCGTATTTGTCGATTGAAAGGCTCGATCTTCCGCAGGGTTTGCAGTTTTGCGCCGGGTGGACCGGAAAATCGGCAGCAACCGGCCTGATGGTGGAAAGGATCGGCCGTTTGAAGAAAACTTCACTGGAAAAATACAAAGCATTTTTGGAAGAAAGCACGACAGTGGTCGAAAAACTTGCGGAAAGCTTTGCGCGGCAGGATCCGGCGGGGGCACTGGCCAGCATTGCACGAAACCGCCGTGCGCTGCAAAAACTCGGTGCATACGCCGATACGGACATTGAAACGGAGAAGCTGAAGCAGCTCGCTGATATCGCAGACCGCTTTGGCGCCGGCAAATCATCGGGTGCAGGCGGCGGGGACTGCGGCATTGCGTTTGTGGACGGAGAAGAGAAAACCGCTGCCTTACATGCAGCTTGGGAGAAGGCAGGAATTGTGCCGCTTCCATTGCAGGTTTCCACCCAGGGCGTGTCCGTCATTGAATGAAAAAATCCGCGAAATGGCCGCGGATTTTTTCGCTTTTGGGGGAATCCCGTAGAAAAAGATTTTGAGCACGCGAACGATTTTACAAAGTGAAAAGAAAAATCAGCTGTGCGTTTTTAATCGGTACAAAAAGAGTCATTCAAGAGGGTGGAACCTCGAAAAAGGCATTCGTTGACCAATAGAGTTAACATAACACAGCCTTCTTGGAGCATAATCGGCGAAAAAGCTTCCATAATCAGCGGGTGGGATTAAAAAATCAGCGGAAACATCGGAAAAATCGGCGGAAAGGATGAAAAAATCAGCTGTGCGTTTTAAATGCGAGTCTCCTTTTTCCAAGGAGAAAGGAAAGGTCAATGGAACCTGCTCGGAAACCAGCGAAACTCGATAAAAATCCCTGACTGCTTCGCGAAGCATGCCCAATCATTTGCTTCTTCGTTTTTCATTTGAAATAATGGAAAAAAACGAAAGGAGATGGGTAGCCGATGAAAGTACTTGTCGTCGGTGCAAACGGGCAGATCGGGAAAATCCTTGTTGATCTGCTGCAAAAGAGCGGAAAGCATACGCCGCGCGCCATGGTGCGGAAAGAAGAACAGGTTGAGTTTTTCCAACAAAAAGGTGTGGAAACCATTTTGGCGGATCTTGAAGGGACAGTGGATGAAATTGCAGAAGCGGCTACCGGCTGCGATGCGGTCGTGTTCACTGCCGGATCGGGCGGGCATACCGGAGCGGACAAAACGCTGCTTGTCGATTTGGACGGCGCCGTCAAAACGATGGAAGCAGCGGAACAGACAGGAATTGACCGCTTCATCATCGTGAGTGCACTGCAGGCGCATCACCGCGAAAACTGGAATGAAGCAATCAAGCCGTATTATGTGGCGAAACATTATGCGGACCGCGTGCTGCAGGCGAGCAAGTTGGATTACACGATCATCCGGCCGGGTGGTTTGCTGAATGAACCGGGCACCGGAAAAGTCGAGGCATCAGAAAATTTAAAACGCGGTACGATCCCGCGCGAAGACGTGGCGCGAACGATTTTGGCAAGCCTCGATGAACCGAACACATACCGGAAAGCATTCGACCTTGTTTCCGGGGACACACCGATTGAAGCAGAGTTAAAAAGCATATAAAAAGAGCCGGGCATTTCGACTGCGGCAAAAGGTGCTTTTCCAAAGGCCCTTTTGCTTGAAAAAGGTATTCAGCACCCCCTTCTAGGCCCATTAGAGGAAAATATTCGTCTCGAAACGGTTGTTAGAATCTCTCTCAGGATCGTTAGAGGGAAATTTCTCCGTGAAAATGATCCTTAGAAGTTTTGTTACGACCGTTAGAGCAAAAATTCCCCGATGAAACGGTTCTGAGAAGCTTTGTCAGGACCGTTTCATCAAAATTTCCCCCTGAAAGTGGTTCTGATGCGGACTTTAAGCCCGTTTTCAATCATTTTTGCTCTAATTAGTCTAGTGTTGCTTTAAAGAAAATTTTGCCGGAATTTCAGCCATAAAGAGGTCTTTAAATCCGGGCATTCCAAAAGCCTGTGAACTGGATTTTGGAATGCCCCTTTTTTCCTCATGCAAAAGCTTTTTCCAGCCTGGACAATCCTTCCATCAGCGTTTCACGCGGGCAGGCGATATTGATTCGCACAAACCCTTCTCCGCCGGGGCCGAATTTTCTGCCAATCTCAACGCCGAGTTTGGCTTTTTTCCAGAGGCGATCCTTCAATTCATCCTCGCTCAGCCCGAATGCGCGGCAGTCCAGCCACATCAAATAAGTCCCTTCCGTTTCCATCACTTTGATCTGCGGCAGGCGTTCCGCGATAAACCGCGCTGCTGTATCGATGTTTTCCTTTAAATAAACGAGCAGGGCATCGAGCCATTCGCCACCGTATCGATAAGCCGCTTCCATGCCGACAATCCCGAACGTATTTAGGGCCGATGTGCCGTTCACCGCCTGGACATCTTTGAATTTTTTACGCAGCTCCGGATTCGGAATGATCACAGCGGAAGCTTTTAGCCCGGCCAGGTTGAATGTTTTTGTCGGCGCCACGCAAGTGATCGTCATGTCCCGGTATGTTTCTCCCAGCGCAGCGACCGGCGTATGTACATGCGGCGGGTACACAAGATCGGAGTGGATTTCATCGGATAAAAACAGGCAGTTATACTGTGCGCAAAGATCGGCCATTTTGGCGAGCTCTTCTTTCGTCCAGACGCGCCCGCCCGGATTGTGCGGGTTGCAGCTCAAAAACAGTTTTGCCCCCTCTTTCAGGCGCGTTTCAAACTGCTCCCAACCAATTTCGAAGCAGTTATCAACGAGCTTGAGCTGCGCGTTAGCGACCACGCGCCCGTTTTTTTCAACCATACGGAAAAACGGATGGTACACAGGGGATTGCAGCAGCACTTTGTCGCCCGGTTCGGTAAACGCCTGGATCGCCGTGCTGATCGCAGGAACAATGCCGGTACAGTACGCAATCCATGCCGGATGGATTTCCCAGTTGTGCCGTTTTTTCAGCCATGCCTGAATGGCTTCCCCGGTGGAATCCGGGATGAACGTATAACCGAGGATTTCGTGCTCAATCCTTTTTTTAATTGCTTCTGCCACCTCATGCGGCGGATTGAAATCCATATCGGCCACCCACATCGGCAGCACATCTTCCTGACCGAAAACCTGTTTCACCTGCTCCCACTTGACGGAAGCAGTATTTTCTCTATTGATGACAGTATCAAAGTCAAACACAGCCATTTGATCACCATCCTGAAATTTGATTTCTTTTCATTTTACCATACGGAGGAGGATGAATACTCATTTTTGAATGGCAGGGATATAATGAAAGACAAGTATCCCAATATGCTTGTATGGAAAAGCAGCTCTACCATCTGTCAAAATGAAAAGATCTCGCGCAGAAACAGGCGGAAGAGTTCGGCCGGTTCAATGCCGTGGTGTTCAAAGACGGAGCCGTTTCAAGCAGGGAAAAAGAAATCCTCGCAGTGGCCGTGGCCCATGCGACAGAGTGCCCGTACTGCACGATATCCATACGAAAAAAGTGAAAGCGGCAGGCGTGGGCTTGGAAGAATTGGCGGAAGCGGCTTTTGATGCTGCGGCACTTGAAGTGGGGGCGCGGTTGCCCACAGTGTCCATATGCAGCTTGCCCTCATTGAAGATGTCGATGATATGATCTATAAAAAATCGAATACAAAGAAACTCGCAAACATGAACCGCTTTGCAAAAGACGGATTCGAAGCGTACCATTCCGTCAACAGCACAACCATGAAAGCCGACAAACTGCCCGCTCGTAAAAGTACGGATTGCCGTTGCTCAGAGTGCCTTTACTGCATTGACGCTCACGCCAAAGCGGCGCAAAAATCGGGCGCAACAGAAGAATAGCTGGCAGAGACAATCCTCATTGCTGGCGCGCTGGCAGCTGGCGGAGCCTGCATGCATATCGCCAATATGATTGATGTATAAAAAGCGGTGAGCGGCTGCCAATGGCATAAGTCCACCGCTTTTTTGCGGGCATTTGAAATTCGCCTGAGAAAAATAAAAATCCGGTTAAATTCCAAAAATCTACATAGACAAGACAGCGAAAATTTGTGATATTGATAGTATGAATTTTTTTACAAAACAGGAGTGGACAAAATGAGAGCAATTTTGACGGTAATCGGCAAAGACAACATCGGCATCATTGCCGGTGTGAGCACGCAGCTGGCGGAGATGAAAATCAATATTCTCGATGTCAGCCAAACAATCATGAGCGGCTATTTTACGATGATGATGATGCTGGATTTGTCGAATGCGCAAGCAAGTTTTGACGAAATTAAAAAAGCCCTTGCGAAAAAAGGAGAAGCATTGCAGGTACAGATCAAAATCCAGCGCGAAGAAATTTTCCAATCGATGCACAGCCTGTAAAAAGTGAGGGATGACACAAACAATGGAAACAAAGCAAATACTTGAAACGATCCGCATGATTGAAGAAGAAAAACTCGATATCCGCACGATTACGATGGGCATTTCGCTCCTCGACTGCATCGACGCGGACGGGGAAAAAGCGCGCCGGAACATTTACGATAAAATTACGACATTGGCTGAAAATCTTGTCCAGGTTGGGGAAGATATAGAGTCGGAATACGGGATCCCGATTATCAATAAACGCATTTCGGTCACGCCGATTTCGCTGATTGCCGGTGCAACGGATGAAAAAGATTATGTCGCTTTTGCCAAAACGCTCGATGCGGCGGCGAAAAAAGTCGGCGTCAATTTTATCGGCGGATTCTCGGCACTGGTGCAAAAAGGTTACCATAAAGGCGATAAAATTTTGATCGATTCGATCCCCGAGGCTCTGGCCGAAACGGAACGCGTCTGCGCATCGGTCAATGTCGGCTCGACACGTTCGGGCATTAATATGGACGCGGTCCGCGACATGGGCAAGATCATTAAAAGAACGGCTGAACTGACCGCGGATTCGCAGGGGCTCGGCTGCGCGAAACTAGTGGTGTTTGCGAATGCGGTGGAAGACAATCCGTTCATGGCCGGCGCTTTCCACGGGGTCGGCGAGGCAGATGTTGCGATCAACGTCGGCGTGAGTGGCCCGGGTGTCGTGAAGCGCGCCCTCGAAAAAGTAAAAGGGAAGCCGTTTGATGTCGTGGCGGAAACGGTGAAGAAAACAGCGTTTAAAATTACGCGCATGGGCCAGCTCGTCGGCATGGAAGCGTCGAAACGGCTCGGCGTCCCGTTCGGCATTGTGGACTTGTCGCTTGCCCCGACCCCGGCTGTCGGCGATTCCGTTGCGCATATTTTGGAAGAAATGGGCCTTGAATCGGTCGGTACGCACGGGACTACGGCGGCGCTCGCGTTATTGAACGATGCCGTGAAAAAAGGCGGCGTCATGGCGTGCGGCCATGTCGGCGGGCTTAGCGGTGCGTTCATCCCGGTTTCCGAAGACGCCGGCATGATCGATGCGGTTAACCGCGGCGCTTTGAATCTCGAGAAACTTGAAGCGATGACTGCGATCTGCTCGGTTGGGCTCGATATGATCGCAATCCCGGGCGACGTTCCGGCCGAAACGATTTCGGCGATGATCGCAGACGAAGCTGCAATTGGTGTCATCAACAATAAAACGACAGCGGTCCGGATCATTCCAGCACCGGGCACAAACGTCGGTGACCGCGTCGAATTCGGCGGCCTGCTCGGCCATGCGCCGGTCATGGGCGTTCATTCCTGCTCATCGGCGGAATTCATCGCCCGCGGCGGCAGAATTCCGGCACCGATCCACTCGTTTAAAAACTGATTTAAAGGAGAGCTCTTGGAAAAGGGCTCTCTTTTTTGGTTTATGAATCTCTTGAACAAGAATCATGCTGACCTGTGCCGAAACGAAGAGGCTTGCTTCAACCGGACTGGTACACGATGTTACGTGGCTGTATTCGATCCGGTTTTTCCTTGGCGTGGTGGAATCTGCTGTAATGCCGGCCATGCTTGTCTTTTTAAGCAACTGGTTTTTAAAAGAAGAACGTTCCCGCGCGAACACTTTCTTAATTTTGGGAAACCCTGTCACTGTTTTATGGATGTCGATTGATCTATGAAAACCGTTTTATTGCAGTGCTGCGTGGGAAAACTGCAGCAGATGCAATAGAAAACGGTGAACAGCTTCTTCGGGCGGGCATCCGTCTCCTTGAAATTACTTTTACAGCTATTGGGAGCGGGTTAAAGGAAGTAATTAGCAACCTTTATAAATGACAAAAAAGTTTTTTGGAAAAGGAGAAACACGGGGCTGTCCCAAAAGTCCCTCTTAAGCAGAAATTTTTCTCAACGGTCCTGATAAGGCTTCTGTGAACCATATCCACGGGGGATTTTTTCTCAAACGGTGCTGAGTAAGCTTCTCAGAACCACAGATAACATTACCTTGAAATAAGGGGTGCCCTCTGGTCAATCTACCGGCTTTTGGGACAGCCCTATTTTTTAGAAAGTAATAAAAAACGAGCAAGCCGTCCACACAGCTTGCCAAAACGCCCTATTATTCCTCTTCCCGCATTTGCAGCGCCCGGTTGGCGTTCCGGACATCGTTGTTCAGCAACTGGCTTAAGTTGTAGGCCTGGTACATGCCATGTTCATGCATATAGTTGAATACGCGCGCATGCCAGTCGATCGCGCTGTTTAAATGGCGGATGAGCACATTTCGCAAAGCCGGCGTTGCGGTTTCCGTAATCGCAATCGCATAATTTCTAACCGCAGATTTCGAAGCGCTCAGCAGCTCGCCGGCCTGGAACCCCGTGCCGGTCTGCCGCTCTTCATCTTCCAACATTTCCTCTTCGCGCGGCGCCTGCGGATAAAATTGCAGCAAATCCCGGATATTTTTCTCCAGCGCCTGCACAGAAAAAGTATACAGTTCGCGGAGCCTATCATCCGTCACATTGTTCAAAGAAGATTTGCACTGGATCAGGCAAATCGTTTGCGATGCAACCAGCTCGTGAATTTCCAATGTTTCATGCCAGGCCAATGTTTTCGGCATTGGCGGATCCCTCCTTTTACTCCTCACACTAACCCATTTGTATTCGCAAAGCCACAGCATGTGCCTGTATTACCAGAAGCCGAAATATTTTTACATTTCCCCGTGATTTGCTATGATATGGATGAAAATGACATGAAAGGCGGAGTGAAAAATGGAAAAACAAACAAGGCTCGGCAAAACAGACTTGTACGTCAATCCGATCGGGCTTGGCACAAACGCGGTCGGCGGCCATAACATCCATCCAAATCTGAACGATGAAACCGGGAAAGAAGTGGTGCGCACCGCGATCGACCACGGCATCAACTTCCTTGACACCGCATTTATTTACGGTCCGGAGCGGTCGGAAGAATTGATCGGTGAAGTGCTTAAGGAAAAAGGCTGCCGCGATCAAGTTGTGCTCGCCACTAAAGGCGCGCATAAATTCGTGCACGGAAAAGTCGTGTTCGATAACTCACCGGCATTTTTAAAAGCCGCGGTGGAAAGCAGCCTGAAACGCCTGCAAACTGATTACATTGATTTGTTTTATATCCATTTTCCGGACGAAAATACGCCGAAAGATGAAGCGGTCGGCGCCTTGAAAGAACTGAAAGACCAAGGGAAAATCCGTGCAATCGGCGTGTCCAACTTTACGATCGGGCAATTGAAAGAAGCGAACAAAGATGGCTATGTCGATGTGCTGCAATCCGAGTACAATTTATTGAAACGCCAGGCGGAAAAAGATTTGCTCCCGTATACCGCTGAAAACGGCATCTCGTTTATCCCGTATTTCCCGCTTGCTTCGGGCATTCTGGCCGGCAAATACACGAAAGATACAAAATTTGAAGGCAGCCGTGCGAAAAATCCGTTGTACCAGGGCGAAACGTTTATCCGCAATTTGGAAAAAGTCGACAAGCTCCGCGCGATTGCCGAAGAAAAAGGTGCGGACGTTGCCCATGTCGTGCTTGCCTGGTATCTCGCGCAAGATTCCATTGACGCGGTCATTCCGGGTGCAAAAAGGCCGGAGCAGGTGGTAGACAATCTGAAAACATTGGAAGTTGATCTCACGGCGGAAGATGTCCAAAACATCAGCGAGATTTTCAAATGATTTCACGGTGAAAAAGTAGTTTACCGTTGATGGCTTCATTTTCCTGGCATATACTTAAAATTAGAAACGTTAAAGGAGTTGGGAACAATGGGCGTTATGGATCTGATCAAATCACGCCGTTCCATCGGGGTTACGGCTGAAAAAGATGTGCCCGATGAAGTGGTTAAAACATTGCTCGAAGCGGCCACGTGGGCGCCGAACCATAAAAAAACGGAACCGTGGAAATTCCGCGTGTTTAAAGGCGAAGGCCGCGTAAAACTCGGTGAAGAAATGGCGCGCATCACAGCGTCGAAAACGGAAGGCTTAAGCGAAGAAGAAGTGGCGAAAAAGATAGAAAAAGCGCGGAAAGGGCCGCTGCGGGCGCCGGTTGTCATTGCGGTTGCCGTCAGCCCGTCCGGAAAAGTGCCGGAAATTGAAGAAATTGTCGCAACCGGCTGCGCGATCCAAAACCTGCTGCTCACAGCAACCGAACTGGGTTTGGCGACCATCGTCAGAACCGGCGAGATCGCTCACGAACCGGAATTGAAAGAATATCTTGCCCTTGAACCGGCAGATAAAGTTGCCGGGCTCGTATATGTCGGCTATCCGAAAAAAGAAATGGATATCAAAGCGCAACGTACACCTGCAGAAGAAAAAACAAAGTGGTTTGACTAAACCTCTATGCCGGCTCCCGCCCAAGGCCGGTTTTTTGTTTATTTGCCGCATTAAAAACTTCGGGTTCAAACACGGGGGCAAGCGGCCGCTGGATGTTGCCGGACAAAACTGGAGCAGGTTCAAACAGGGCGGCCGGCACACGAATAAAAGACGGCCCGGGGGTAGACGGGCAGTTGGTTGCCTGAAGCGAGGGCGGACACTCGGCAAATTTTTGCTGTCTGCCGCGAAAGAAAAAACAAAAGTTTTGTTTGCCAAATTTTTTGTGTATTCTAAAAAGAAGGCTGGAAAATCGCTGAATTTTTGCATCCTTTCAGAAAGCGCATTCGCCGCAATGGCGGGCAAAGGGGATTGCCGTTCGTTATGTTATAATCATGAAGTCGGCATTTTTTTTCAGATGGGACACAATG
Source organism: Weizmannia acidilactici (assembly GCF_008974225.1). Lineage (NCBI taxonomy): Bacteria > Bacillati > Bacillota > Bacilli > Caryophanales > Bacillaceae > Heyndrickxia > Weizmannia acidilactici. The sequence continues at coordinate 33,294 of NZ_BKZR01000008.1, forward strand.
GTGTACATATAAAGGAGTTGATCGGTATGGGAGAAACCTCAAATGAACAAGCATTGGAACGCGGGCTGAAAAACCGCCACATTCAATTAATTGCGATCGGGGGCGCCATCGGGACAGGACTGTTTCTCGGTTCGGGGAACTCGATCCATTTTGCCGGGCCGTCTATTATGCTTGTTTATCTCATTATTGGCGTGGCCCTTTTCTTTATGATGCGGGCGCTCGGTGAATTATTGATGTACAAGCCGACTACAGGCTCATTCACGCACTTTGCCGAAACGTTTATCGGCCCGTGGGCAGGTTTTATTACTGGCTGGACATATTGGTTTTGCTGGATTGTGACCGGCATTGCCGAAATTACAGCGGTCGGTGTGTATGTAAAATTTTGGGCGCCCCATGTGCCGCAGTGGGTCTCGGCCCTAGTTTGCGTCGCTGTGCTCTTTCTCATCAATATCGCAACCGTAAAAGCGTTCGGCGAGATTGAATTTTGGTTTGCCATCATTAAAGTCGTTACAATTATTGCGTTGATTATAATCGGGATTGTGCTTGTGCTCGCCGGATTTAAAAGCAACGGAACACATGCTTCATTTGCCAACTTGTGGCAGCACGGCGGCTTTTTCCCGAACGGATCGAGGGGCTTCCTGCTCGCATTTGAAATGGCTGTATTTTCTTTCGTCGGGATTGAACTGGTCGGCGTGACGGCCGGGGAAGCGGAAGATCCGTCGAAAACGCTGCCGCGGGCCATTAACCAAATTCCACTGCGGATTTTGCTGTTTTATGTCGGGGCACTTTTCGTAATTATGTCGATTTATCCCTGGGATCGCGTCAATCCGAATGCGAGCCCGTTCGTCAAAGTGTTTGCTGATATCGGCGTACCGGCTGCAGCAGGCATTATCAATTTTGTCGTTTTGACTTCGGCTGCCTCTTCATGCAACAGCGGCATATTCAGCACAAGCCGCATGCTGTACACCTTGGCGGATGAGGGGAAGGCACCGAAAATGTTTAAGCGGCTGAACAACCGCAACGTGCCTGCGCCCGCCCTGCTCGGTTCGACAGCTGTCCTGCTCGTCGGGGTTCTGCTCAACTATTTATTGCCTGACAAAGTATTTACGCTTGTGACGAGTATCGCGACAATCTGTTTTATATGGGTATGGGGCGTCATTTTGATTGCCCATCTGCGTTTCCGGAAATATATGCCGGAAGAAGCGGCAAAAATCACGTTTAAAATGCCGCTCGCGCCATTGATCAACTGGATTGTGCTTGCCTTTTTTGTTTTTGTCCTAGTCGTTCTCGGTTTTGCGGAAGATACGCGCGTCGCTTTGTTTGTCACGCCAGTATGGTTCATTCTTCTCGCCATCGCCTATGGGCTGATGCGGAAAAAGTAAAAGCTTTTAAAAAACCCGTTGGAAAATGGTTTTTCCAAACGGGTTTTTTTGGTATCAAAATGAGATGCCATTTTTAAAAGAGGCAGCGTTTCTACCCTGCGCCGATATCTTGATTTTCCCGCCGATATTTTTGATCTTACCGCTGATTTATTGGTTAAGTCCGCTGATTTCTCCGGAGTTTCCGCCGATTCTTCCTTCGGTTGGAATGGGACGGGCAGAGTTTTAGATTTGACCGCCGTTTTTTAAGTTTTTTCAAATATGGGTACGTCCTACTTCCCTTAGTTTTCTTCCTTTCGTCGATTTTTTGCATCTTTTCGCCGATATTTTTGACCTCTCCGCCGATTTCAAGAACAAGGCCGCCGATATTCCAGCGGTTTCCGCCGATTCCGGAAAAACGAAGAGGAGATTGGCCGCCTGTTTTCCAATCTTAATTTAAAAAGGTGCCCCCGGGCCGGCCAAAACAGAAAAAAGGCCGGGGCATAACCACCTCGGCCTTTTTCAATGATGATTTTTATTTTACGCCTCTCATCAGCCGTTTGATGACCGGTGTATAGAGCAGAAGGAAAACGCCCAATACAGCCGATATGAGGCCGACAACGCCGAAGTACATGACTTCGTGGTTGGCGTCATACATTTTGACAAGCTGCGCGTTCAGCGTTTGCGCCGCTGCATCCGACAAGTTCCAGAGGCTGAGCATTTGCGCCGAGAATGCGGCAGGGGCGAGTTTCGTCGATACGCTCAAACCGACCGGCGACAGGCAAAGTTCCCCGATGACAACGAGGAAGTAGCTCAGCACAAGCCATAACGGATTCACAAGGGTGTGGGATCCGTTAAAGTAAGCCGGCGCCATCATCACAATAAAGGAAAGCCCTGCAAAAATCAATCCGAATGAAAACTTAACCGGCGTCGACGGCTGCCTGTCGCCCAGTTTCATCCACAATGAAGCAAGAACCGGCGCAAACACAACAATAAACAGCGGGTTCAAGGTTTGGAACCAGGACGGCAGGATATGGAAGCCGCCGAAATCGAGCTGTGTCCGCTTGTCCGCATAAACGGCAAGCAGACTCGCACCTTGTTCTTCAATCGCCCAGAACACAATGGACGCGATAAACAGTGGAATATAAGCCAACAGGCGCGAACGTTCATCCCGTGTTGATTTTTTGCTGAAATACATCATGACGAAATACCATGCCGGGATCAAGAAACCTAAAATGCTGACCAATGTGATAAAGCGGTCCAGGTTTAATATCCCGGTAGGAATCGTGGCAGCCAAAATAATGATCAAACCTATGGTGCCCAATCCGATTTTCATAAAGGTGGATTTTTTCTCATCCGGCGTCAGCGGATTGTGTACAACAGAACCCGCCAGGCCGAGATATTTTTTCCGCGTTGTCGAAAAAGCGACGAGGCCTAAAAACATACCGACAGCTGCGATGCTGAAACCGAGATGGTAATTGTATTTTTGGCCGACAGTTCCGACAATTAACGGCGCAAGGAACGCACCTAAATTGACAGCCATATAGTAAATGCTGAATCCCGAGTCGCGGCGCAAGTCTTTCTCATCGTATAATTCCCCGACGGTTGAAGCGGCGTTCGGCTTCAATAACCCGGTGCCGAGCACGATCAGCACCATCGAAACGATGAGTGCCGGGAACCCCGCCGGAATGGCCAGTGCGATGTGCCCGAGCATAATGAGCACCCCGCCGTAAAAAACAGTTTTCACGGAACCGAGCAGGCGGTCAGAGACCCAGCCGCCGATAATCCCCGACATGTAGACGAGCGCACCGTAAATGGATGCGATGGATGCGGCGGTCGTAGGGTCCAGGCCCAATCCGCCGTTTTTCAGGCGGTCGTACATGTAATAAATGAGGATCCCTTTCATACCGTAGTATGAAAATCTTTCCCAAAACTCTGTAAAGAAGAGTGTCGACAATCCCTTCGGATGACCGAAAAATCCTGTCTGGGGCACAGTCTCCAGGATTTTTTTCCTATCTATGATTGCTGACATTCAATTGCCTCCTTATTGAAATATAAATTGTTGGAATTGACTGAAAAATAAGTGCTGGAATATGAACGGAATGAACACGATAGAATAAATATTAGCGTAAAACTAAAAAAAAATAAAGATAAATTTATTTCCAAAATTATATTTTAAAATAATAAATTCAGAGGAAAAACCGCATGAGACAACGGTTTTTCCTCTAATTTTAAAAAATAATTTTCTATTATTATATAAAATGATAACCTTCTGATTTTTATAATATGTAGGTCCGGGTTGCTCCGCAAAAAAACCCGCGGTACCTTCCCGCGGGTTTTTACCAACATTATTGTTCTCTTCTCAAATCGCATTCCTGCAACGAAACCATTTTTGTTTTCTTCGCAAATTTATAGCCGAGCCACACAGCGATAAAGATCGGAAGTCCGATGTAAGAGACAAGCACGCTCTTCCAGTCAATGTGGCTACCTAAAAATGCGGAATAATTTTGGCCGAGAATGACAAGCGCACAAACGGTAAACGCGAAAATCGGGCCGAACGGGAACCATTTCGAACGGTAAGGAAGATCATTTAAATCCTTTCCTTGCGCGACATAAGCGCGGCGGAAACGGTAATGGCTGATGGCAATGCCGAGCCATGCGATAAAACCGGACATGCCGGATGCGTTCAGCAGCCAGTTGTACACTGCCCCGTCGCCGAAAAAGGAAGCGAGAAATGCCAGCGTGCCGACAAGGGAAGTGACAATCAAAGCATTTACCGGGACGCCGCGTTTATTCAGCTTCGCGAGGAATTTCGGCGCTTTTCCGTCACGTGCCAAATCCCAAAGCATCCGCGTTGAAGCATACATGCCGGAGTTTCCGGCGGATAGCACGGCGGTTAAAATAATCGCATTCATGACCGACGCCGCAAACGCAACCCCGGCGCGCTGGAACACAATCGTAAACGGACTCATCGTAATGTCGTCGGCCGTTAATTTCGAATCCGTAAACGGGATCAACAGGCCGATGACAAAAATCGCCAAAATATAGAAGAGCAAGATTCTCCAAAACACGGATTTCACCGCATGCGGAATCGTTTTCTTCGGTTCCACGCTCTCGCCGGCCGCAACTCCGAGCAGCTCCGTTCCCTGGAAAGAGAAGCCGGCTGCCATAAAGATGCCGAGCACGGCCAAAAATCCTCCGTGGATCGGGCCGTCTGCGACAGTGAAGTTGTGGAAGCCGATCGCTTTGCCGCCCATAATGCCGAAAATCATCAAAGCACCGACCACGATAAAAGCGATCACGGTCACGACTTTAATGATGGAAAACCAGTATTCCGCTTCCCCAAATCCTTTTACAGACAAGTAATTTAATAAAAACATAATGACAAGGCATGCCGCGCTCCATACAATGGAAGGCGTGTGCGGGAACCAAAACTTCATAATAATCGTGGCCGCCGACAATTCGGCCGCAATCGTAATTGCCCAGTTGTACCAGTAATTCCAGCCGAGCGCGAATCCCAATGCAGGGTCCACAAATTTTGTCGCATACGTGCTGAATGTCCCGGCAACCGGCATATACGCCGCCATTTCCGCGAGGCTTGTCATTAAAAAGAACACCATGACGCCGATTAACGAATAGGCCAAAAGCGCTCCGCCCGGCCCTGCGCTGTGGATCGCGCCGCCGCTTGCCAAAAACAGCCCCGTCCCGATCGATCCGCCGAGCGAAATCATCGTCAGGTGGCGGGATTTTAACTTCCGTTTCAGCTCCGTAACTTCTCCTGTTTTCGGAATGGCAACCGGTCCTGTTCCGGCTGCAGTGCTTTGCCCTTTATAGATGTCATCCATGTTGATACACTCCTTTTTGTGATGGGAAGGAGCAGGGAATAAACAAAAATGCCGCGGTCGTGGAGACCAGCGGCATGTCGCATATACCCTCCATCATACCTTCCGTAGATAGCTCAACACATATGCGAGAGGATTAGCGCATATGTGACAGTTCTGTTCCTGTTCGGAAACAGCCCCAACATGGCGGTCCGGGATCCTCCGCCACATTTCGGCAGCTTTTCCTTTCAATCGGGGTCCTTAACTTTACCCGTGTCTCACCCAACTTACTCATAAAAGCTGCGACCTCTACCTCACCGGATTTGATGAGGATTTTTATTCAATTGAAGTACTATTTTTATTATATTCGTTTTTGACGGAAAATCAATAGGGAAGGATTGCCAGGCTGTTTTTGCCGGAGAGAAGGCTCTGTTAAAAGATTGTCGTTGTCCGTGAGGGATCCGCTTATCAAATAGCCCCACATAAAAATTGCTGGACATTTAAGTGCTTTTTTGTATAATACAGTTGATAGTAAACTTTTAGTTTACTTTTGTAAAACTTTATTGTTTAGAAGTTTACAAATGTTAAACAGTATGGAAGGTTTTATGATGGAAATAGGCAAAAAGATTAAAAATTTACGGTTGAAAAAAGGCCTGACCCAGGAAGAACTGGGGGAACGTACCGACTTAAGCAAAGGTTATATTTCACAGCTGGAAAGAGATTTGAGTTCACCGTCAATCGACACATTTTTCAATATTTTGGAAGTGCTTGGCTGCACTCCGAAAGAATTTTTCGATGAGGAAGAGCGCGAGCAGAAAGTTGTATACGGGGAAGACGACCAGACCGATTATGCGGATGAAGAGCGCGGCTACAAAATCCAGTGGCTTGTGCCGGAATCCAATGAAAAGGAAATGGAACCGATTTTGTTGACGCTCGAGGAAAAAGGGGAATTTAAAACATTTGAGCCTTCTTTATCGGAGACATTTGCTTATGTGTTGGAAGGCCGGATTATGGTGAGGCTTGGCAAACGCATATACCGTGCAAAAGCGGGTGAGGCCATTTACTACCATGCGTCGGATGAGCACCAGATCGTGAATGGTGCAAACGGGCGGTCAAGGCTCCTGCTTGTTGCCACGGAATCTTACCTGTAAGCATTTTGCCTGGTGATGCCCGTATCCGTTAATCATCTGTAAAAACAAAGAGGAGGACAGCGATGGACAGCAATATCATCATTCGTTTTGAACATGTCACCAAGCAATACGATGACGATCCCGCCGTTTTGGACGATGTCAGTTTTGAAATTGAACGCGGAAAATTTTACACCTTGCTCGGCCCGTCCGGATGCGGGAAAACGACGATCCTGCGCCTGATTGCCGGATTTACAGGGCCGACAAATGGCAATATTTACTTTAACGGAAAAATTGTCAACGATGTGCCGGCCGACCGGCGCCAGGTGAACACCGTTTTCCAGGATTATGCCTTATTTCCGCATTTAAATGTGTATGAAAACGTCGCATTCGGGCTGCGCATTAAAAAAATGAAGCAGGCCGCCATTGACCAAAAAGTAAAAGAAGCGCTGAAGTTTGTGAATCTCGAAGGCTATGAAAACAGGGAAATCAGCGAAATGTCGGGCGGGCAGCGGCAGCGCGTGGCCATTGCGCGCGCGATCGTCAATGAACCGGAAGTGATTTTGCTGGACGAACCGCTTTCCGCCCTCGATTTGAAACTGCGGACGGAGATGCAGTACGAACTGCGAGAACTGCAGCGCCGACTCGGCATTACCTTTATTTTTGTCACGCACGACCAGGAAGAGGCGCTGGCGATGAGTGATGAGATTTTTGTCATAAATAATGGAAAAATCCAGCAGAGTGGCACGCCGACCGATATTTACGATGAACCGATCAACCGCTTTGTCGCGGATTTCATCGGCGAATCGAATATCCTCCCGGGCAAGATGATCCGCGACTGTCTTGTCGAATTCAACGGGCGGCAGTTTGAGTGCGTCGACCGCGGCTTTGACAAAAACGAGCCGGTTGAAATTGTCATCCGCCCGGAAGATTTGGAAATGACAAGCCCGGAAAAAGGGAAATTGAAAGTGCGAGTCGATACGCAGCTGTTTCGCGGCGTACATTATGAAATTTGCTGCTACGACGAAGAGGGGAATGAGTGGCTTGTCCACTCCACGAAAAAAGCAAAAGTTGGGGAGTGGGTAGGGCTCCATTTCGACCCGGAAGCGATCCACGTCATGAGATTCGGCGAAACGGAAGAGGAATTTGACAAACGCCTGGAAACGTACGAAGAGGTGGGTCATGAAAATTAACGCGCGGAATTTATACCTCGTCCCGTACGTGCTGTGGATTGTCCTCTTCGTTGTGGCGCCGATTCTGCTCATTCTCTATTATTCTTTTTTTGATATTGAAGGCCATTTGTCACTTGTGAACTATGAAAAATTTTTCACGCCCGTTTATTTGAAAATGGCGCTGAATTCTTTTTGGTACGCATTTTTAATTACGGCTTTTACGCTGCTCATTTCGTATCCGACCGCGTATCTTTTGACAAAATCCCGGCATAAGCAGCTGTGGCTGTTGCTTATCATTTTGCCGACATGGATCAACCTGCTGTTAAAAGCATATGCGTTCCTCGGCATTTTCGGCACGTTCGGCCCGGCCAATTCATTTTTGGAGTTTATCGGCATCGGGCAAAAGCAGATTTTATTTACCGATTTCAGCTTTTTATTTGTTTCAACCTATATTTTTATTCCGTTTATGATTTTGCCGATTTATAACGCCCTGGAAGAATTGGATCCGGTATTTATTGATGCGGCGCGCGACCTCGGGGCATCGAGATGGACCACTTTCCGCCGCGTCGTATTTCCGCTCACGTTGGACGGCGTCAAATCGGGATGCCAGGCCGTTTTTATCCCGTCCCTGTCGCTCTTTATGATTACGCGCCTGATTGCCGGAAACCGCGTCATTACGCTCGGCACTGCGATTGAAGAGCATTTCCTCGTCACGCAGGACTGGGGTATGGGTTCTGCGATTGCCGTCTTTTTGATCATTGCGATGGTCATCATCATGATCCTGACAGGAAATCGGAAGTGAGGGGTGAACATGAAAAGAAAATGGAAACTGTCAAACCTTTATCTGATCTTCGTCTTTATTGTCCTTTACGCGCCGATTTTCTACTTAATGTACTATTCATTTAATAAGGCCGGCAATATGCATGATTTTACCGGCTTCACCTGGGAATGGTATAAAGAAGTGTTCCACGATACAAGGCTGATGATTATTGTCATCAATACGCTTGTCATTGCGCTTCTTGCTTCCGCGATTTCGACCGTCATCGGCGTGATGGGGGCCCTCGCCATCCGCTTTGTGAAAAGAAGAAGGACGAAAAACACGCTGCTGTCTTTCAATAATGTGCTCATTGTCAGCCCGGATGTCATTATCGGCGCATCTTTCCTGATTTTGTTTACGATTGCGGGGATCAAGCTTGGGTTTACATCCGTTTTGATTTCGCACATCGCTTTTTGCATCCCGATTGTGGTGCTGATGGTGCTGCCGAAATTGCAGGAAATGAGCCCGACTTTGATCGATGCGGCGCGCGACCTCGGGGCAAGCCAGTGGGACGTGTTGTCAAAAGTCATTCTCCCGTATATTACACCGGGGATTTTTGCCGGCTTTTTCATGGCCCTGACGTATTCGCTCGATGATTTTGCCGTCACTTTTTTCGTCACGGGCAACGGCTACTCCACGCTTTCCGTTGAAATTTATTCGCGGGCGCGCCAGGGGATTTCGCTGACAATCAATGCATTGTCGACGCTGCTCTTTTTCTTCTCCATAATCCTTGTGATCGGGTACTACCTGATTAATCAGCGTCAGGCCCGCACAAACGGAATGGGGGTAAGAAAATGAAACAATTGGTGCGCGCTTTCGCCGCGGTTCTCGTTGTCGCGCTTGCCTTGCAGTTTCTCACGGTCCGCTTGAACAAAACGGAAGGCTACGCCGGCGGCAACACTTTGACGATTTATAACTGGGGGGACTATATCGACCCGGCTTTGATCAAAAAATTTGAAAAGCAGACCGGCATCAAAGTCATCTACCAAACTTTCGATTCCAACGAAGCGATGATGACAAAAATTTCTCAGGGCGGCACGACGTTTGATGTTGCGGTCCCGTCTGAATATATGATAGAGAAAATGAAAAAAGAGCACCTTTTAATCCCGCTCGACCATTCTAAATTGCCAAACTTAAAGTATATTGACCCGCGGTTTCTCAATTTATCGTTTGACCCGGGAAATAAGTATTCCGTTCCTTACTTCTGGGGCACGGTCGGGATTGTGTACAATTCGAGCATGCTGGGCGGCAAAAAAATCACAAGCTGGAATGATTTGTGGGACAAAGATTTGAAAAATGAGATCCTGCTTGTGGACGGCGCCCGCGAAGTGATAGGCATGGGCCTCAACAGCCTGCACTACTCGCTGAACGATACAAATGAAAAACATTTGGAGCAGGCAAAAGCGAAACTTGATCGTCTGATGCCGAATGTGAAGGCGATCGTCGGCGATGAAATCAAGATGCTTTTGGCAAACGAGGAAGCTTCGATCGGCGTCGTATGGTCCGGCGATGCGGCAGAGATCATGTCGGAAAACAAAAAACTGAACTATGTCGTGCCAAGCGAAGGCTCGAATCTTTGGTTTGACAATATGGTCATTCCGAAAACAGCGAAAAATGTGGACGGTGCCCTCAGGTTCATCAATTTTATGCTTGACCCGGAAAATGCCGCGCAAAATGCTGAGTATGTCGGCTACTCGACGCCGAACAAAGCGGCGCTCAAGCTCCTGCCGAAATCGATCGCAGGCGATAAGCGCTTCTACCCGGACGTGGCGATGACGAAAAAGCTGGAAGTATACAAAAACCTCGGCAAAAAAAATCTCGCCCGGTACAACGAGCTCTTTTTGGAGTTTAAAATGCATACAAAATAAAGAAGCTGTCCCGCAAAGAGCGGGGCAGTTTTTTTAGAGGGGTACCGGGAGCGGCTGGGGCTGGAGGACGGTTACAGGAAAAAGACAATAGCCGGGAAATCCGCGGCCGGAATGTCTCAAAGAAGAGCCCAATTAGACAAATGACAGGAGGACCGCGGTAGAAATGTCTAATAGAGGGTCCAAATTAGACAAAAGTCGGAGGAGCCGGAACCGAAATGTCTCATAGAGGGTCCTAATTAGACATTTCAAGCCAGCCAATGTAGCAACCTTCCAAATTAAATCCGGCCCCCAACCATCCTGTCTTGAGTCGGCACCGCCCCTCATTACGCCCTTCTTTTTTCCATATCAATATACAAATTCCGGTAAGCTTTCGATTCGGAGTGCATGCCGAGCTCATGGTAGATTTTTGACAGCCATTTGACCGGATTCGGATCGTTCCCCTTTAATTCCATTTCCCAGCTGAAACATTCAATCGCTTTTTCATACTGCCCAAACTCAAAGTATAGTTCCCCGAGTGCCGATTGACGGTCGGGGTCGTCGGCCATTCCGTGCATTTGTTCCACTTTCCGGATTACCGGCAAAGCTCCAAGCGCCTGTTTAAACGGAAGAAGCCATTCTTTTATATAAGAAGTATCCCGGTTCCGGAACAGATGGGTTATACATTTTTCCAGGAATGTTTCCGCCTGTGCAGGGTGCCCGGCAAAGAACGGGGCAAGCCGGTTCAGCGGTTCAATGTCAACATCACCTTCATCCAAATTCCATGATGCGAGCATTTTCCAGATTTTTTCGGCTTGTTCCCCGCCAAGCTGCACTTGTGGATCGAGGACCATTGGGATCAATTTCTCCGGCTGTTTCATTTTTAGATAATATTCCAGCAAATCTTCCTGCAGCGGTTGGTAATGGGGTGCGCGGGAATAGAGGTTTTCCAGCACGGCCATTTTATCCTGTACTGCCAAATGCCCGTCCAGCAGATCCAGCAGGGCGGAGTAACCGGAATCCGATGGCGCCTGTTCCATTTTCCGGATCCACAATACGGTTTCATCCAGCCAGCGGTTTTGTGAACGGAGCAGATTAACCAGCTTTTGAAAAGACGCTTCGTCATTCATTTCCTTATACAATATTTTTTCGGCATAGAGGCTGTCTTTTTGGATCAGTTCTGGTGAGACCGTTCGGTACAGTTTTTCATATTTAATCAAGTTCAAATCGCGGGAAATTTGTTTGACCCAGCTTTGCTTCGGCGCAAAGTCCGTTAAAATGCGGAGAATGCGGGCGCATTGCAGCAATTGCCCGTTGCGGCGGTATTCATAAAAAATGGACTGGATATATTCAAACAGCTTCCGTTTTGGGACAAATGATTCAAAAAATGTGGCAATCAAAGCAGTTTCATGGGGTGTAAACAATTTCTCAATTTTTCCTGTGAGGTGGTCAAAACTGATTTTCTTAAAGTTGCGGTTTGCCTGGAAAAGAATGCGGATCAGCGGATCAGGTGCTTTAAACACGATGCCGTCCCGGAAAGCGTGGGCCAAAATAGAGCCTCTTTTGATTTTCGTTGTCGGCATGGCGTTTAAATACTGGTTCCGGTAAAAAAAGAGGTACCACAACCGGCCGTCATCCCCTGAAACCTCGACGATTTTTCCCTGTAAAAAAACGGCCATCCTTTCGATCTCCGCCTGAACGGTGTGCTTATGGTCCATAATGGTCAATTGGGCTGCCATAAAATCCCCTCCTCGATAGTTTGATTATAACATATAAAAAGGGAAAACATGTGGCAGGGTTTTAAGGCGTATGTGTCAAGTTTTTCTCGACATCGTTTAAAAATCAGTGATTTCCAGACACTCTCGTATAATAAGTTTCGATCCTACTAAATGAGTCAATTTCCAGTTGAATGATTGTTCTTTGACAAGTGAATCTTTGATGTTTTCGGGGCGAGCCCCGAAAACATCAATTTGGGACTTGGGCGTTTCGTGATGTTCCTAGATAATGGTCTTAGGATCATTTGGGTTAACGCTGAGAACACTCTGTAGCTTTGACTACTTAAAAAGTCTGCGCCCCCAGGTTTTTGCCCGACCTTCTAACCCGTAGGCTGTTCCTCCGGTGAACACTTTTTGTACACTTTTGGCTACCGCGCTTTGCTTGCTTCTCTGGATAAGGGCAATCCAAAAAGCCTTTAAACCGGGAATATGGGCACCTCTTTTTGATGATCGCGAAATTTACTCGCTTTCCGCAAGCGTCGCGAGCCTCCTCGCTTGTCCTTCAAACACACTGGGTCTCTTCTTGCTCGCTTTTCCCGCAGGAGTCTCAGGAATTAGCGATCATCATGTATTCTCAGCCTTTTAAAGGATTTTGGGATTGCCCCTTATCCAGGTGAAGATATGAAAACCTAAAAATCTTGCTCAAATTCCCTATTGCCGATGAAGTGCTTGTATACAGGCTGATCGATCCCTATTTTTCCCTCGAGAAATATTTTACACATACTTTGAAGACACACTGAAGATCAGGGCGTATGGCTGCAAAAAAGTTTACAAAATAAAGATGAATAATAACACCAATTTGCAAGAAACCTTTACGATTAGGCCAAAAGGGTCCAAGGGAAATCCGCCTTCCAGTGTGTGAATGGGCAGGAATAAAATGCAGGTTGTAACAATATCTTACAATGCTAAATTTTTAATAATTTAATTATATTTTTATATTGATTAATTTTCAGTTAAAAGTATAATAGAAAATGTAATCATACTAATTTACTAGGAGGATACTACATGAGCATCTTTAAGACTAAAGCAATCACTCGTCTTGTAGAAGAAACGCAGGGCAAACAAGGGCTGAAAAAAGCGCTTAGCTCATTGGACCTTACATTGCTGGGAATCGGCGCCATTATCGGGACGGGTATTTTCGTCTTGACCGGTGTGGCTGCGGCGAACTATTCAGGGCCGGCACTCGTCATTTCCTTTATTTTATCCGGCCTCGCCTGCGCATTTGCCGCTCTTTGTTATGCGGAATTTGCGGCAATGGTGCCGGTAGCGGGAAGTGCTTATACTTACGGGTATGCGGCGCTCGGCGAGTTTTGGGCATGGGTGATCGGCTGGGATTTGATCCTGGAATACGGCGTTGGGGTTGCGACCGTTGCGATCGGCTGGTCCGGTTACGCGGTAAACCTGCTGAATAACATCGGCATCCACCTGCCAAAAGCACTGACGCTTGCACCGATGGACGGCGGCATCGTAAATCTGCCGGCAATCCTGATCATCGGCTTGATTGCATTGCTCCTGATTTCGGGCGTTAAAGAGACATCGCGTTTAAACGGCCTGATCGTCGGCATTAAAGTCGCAGTTGTATTATTGTTCATTGTACTGGCAGTCGGACATGTCAAACCGGTGAACTGGCATCCGTTCATGCCGTTCGGTTTCAAAGGCGTGATTTCCGGTGCCGCAGTGATTTTCTTTGCCTACATCGGATTTGACGCGGTATCGACAGCCGCGGAAGAAACGCGCAATCCGCAAAAGGATATGCCGCGCGGAATTTTGTATTCGCTGTTGATCTGTACGGTTCTGTATATCGTTGTTTCTGCCATTTTAACCGGGGTTGTAAAATTCAGTATTTTCAGCAAACCGGAAGCTGCTTCTGCCCCTGTTGCTTATGCGCTGCAGCAAATCGGCATCCACTGGGGAGCGGCACTTGTTTCCGTCGGGGCGATCTGCGGGATCACTTCCGTACTGCTTGTGATGATGTACGGGCAGACACGCGTATTATTTGCAATGTCACGCGACGGGCTTTTACCTAAAGTTTTCGGAAAAGTCAGTGAAAAACATAAAACGCCGGCAACTTCCACTATTCTTGTTGCGATTGTAACGGCTGTGACTGCAGGTTTTCTGCCAATCAATATCGTTTCAGAACTGACCAATATCGGTACTTTGGTTGCGTTCGTCATCGTATGCGCGGCTGTGATCGTTCTCCGCTACAAGCGCCCGGATCTTGAACGCCCGTTTAAAACGCCGTTCGTTCCGGTTGTTCCGGTCCTGGGGATTCTGGCCTGCGGCACATTGATTGCGGGGCTCCAGCCGGCAACGCTGATCCGCTTCGTTGTCTGGTTTGCAATCGGCATGGTCGTTTACTTCGCATATGGCTACAGGCACAGCGCACTGCAGCTTGAAACAAAAAAATCAGCTTGAATAGAAAATCAATAATAAAAAATGGACAGCCTGTGTGGGCTGTCCGTTTTACTGGTGCGCCTGGCATGGCTGCACGCTATAGGGTGAAAGTCCCGAATCGTGAAGGCAGTAGTAGCGATAGCTAACGCAAGGGTGTCCGTAGTGATGCGGAATCTGAAGGAAGCGGGCGGCAAACCTCCGATTCTTGAGGAACACGAACCTCATATAAGGCTAGGTATTACTGGATGAGCTTACCAGACAAAGCAAAGTCCATACTGCCAAAGGTGATATAGAGTAAATGAGGCAGATAGGTGGAGGGAAATAGTCTTACCCGGTGATTGAAACGCCGACTCAGTTGGTAACCAGTCTAGTGATAGATTGATGAACAATCAGAAGTCAGCAGAGGTCATCGTACAAATAAGGTAGCTCCTCATTTGGAAGGACTGAACTGAACCATGTTCAATGAAGCAGATAATCCAAAGATGGACTTACTCAGTGGACAGAAACGGTGAATTTCGTGGGAGACATTGAGAGGGCTGAGAACTAAAGTGGTTTAAGGAGAGACAGAAAAGCATAACGGACAGTGAGACTACCCGACTGACTTCATGGAACTGCCGTATACGGAACCGTACGTGCGGTGGTGTGAGAGGACGGAGGTTAGTTATCTCCTCCTACTCGATTTTTTTTTGCAGTTTTTTTCCATTTGGTATGAAGTATGGTGAATATAATACAGATTAAACACCCCCCGATTGCGCAAATGCGTTCACTGCAATCGGGGGGGTGTTCACCTATCATTCACCACAAGATAAGCCGCTTTTACCGGGCCGTGGACGCCGACAATGAGGTTCATTTCGATATCGGCGGAGTTGCTTGGCCCCGTAATAAAATTAATGCAAGACGGAACCGTTTCGCCGTTTTTGATTTTCTCACGGATTTGGATGGCGGCCTGCGTCATGCGCGGCACAATCGTACTTTTCGGCACAATTGCGATGTACGTTTTCGGCAGAAGGCTCACCGACCGGCCGCGTTCCTTGCTGCTGAACAGGACGACCGTGCCCGATTCGGCGAGTGTAATATCACTGAACGTAATGCCGACATTCGCCTTCTCGCAAAGTTTGATATTTTTTTCGCCGATGGCCGGGTCCCACACATGCACATCCATCCCCATCTTTGGCCAGCCTTCTTGAATCAGCGGGGTTAAGCCGAATGTTTCGAACCGCTGATCATCCCAAAGCGAAACCGGCCCGCCGCCGTACAGTTCAACTACTTCATTCAGTTTTCCCGGCAAAGCCTTTACATCTGTTTCAAAAAAATCGACGTGGACGTTGAGCGACTGCTGCCTTAAAACTTCAAGCAGTTCTTCTTTGCTGGCCTGCGGCAACACTTCATATTGCGGCTTGTGCTTGTAATCCGGGCGTTTTACACCTGAAGCCATTGGTTTTCTGCCGAGCTTGCCTGCAATGTTCGCTAAAAATGCGTCCCGATTTTGGATGGTTCCGTTCATTTTGCTTGCCTCCTTACCCCCTTATTGATTTTCTTTTTTGCGTTTTTCAAACCAGTCGCGAAACGTTTCTTTGTTCGGCGCAGGGAAATCGCGCACATCGGTCCAAGGTTTCATCGGCCCCGGTCCTTTATGGATCGTATCATCCTTCAAAAGCGGGCGGACGACTTTAGAAGCAACTTTTGCCCCCATGCCGTAAAGCCCCGGTTTCGAAGCGCCGATTCCAAACGCCTTCATGAGCAGCCTTTCTGCAACCGGCGAACGTTTTTCTTTTTCCGCGATCACTTGGCGGTGTTTAATCAGCAGCTCGTGCAGCGGGATTTTGACCGGGCAGACTTCCGTGCAGGCGCCGCAAAGCGATGAAGCGTACGGGAGTTCTTTGTAGTTGTCGTAGCCGCCGAGCAGCGGGCTTAATACCGCGCCGATCGGGCCCGGATAAATCGAACCGTACGAATGGCCGCCGATATTCCGGTAGACCGGACAGACGTTGATGCAGGCCGCACAACGGATGCACTGCAGCACCGGCTGGAATTCGGTGCCGAGAATATCGGAACGCCCGTTGTCCACAATGACGAGATGGAATTCTTCCGGACCGTCGACATCGCCTTCTTCTTTCGGACCGGTAATTGTCGTAATATAGCTCGTCAGCCGCTGCCCGACCGCGCTTCTTGTCAGCAGGCTTACCAAAACCTCAAATTCTTCAAAAGTCGGGACAAGCCGTTCCATTCCCATGACGGCGATTTGCGTTTTCGGGAGCGTCGTGACCATGTCGGCATTCCCTTCATTCGTGACAAGGCCGACAGAACCGCTTTCGGCAATCGCAAAATTGCATCCCGTAATGCCGACTTCAGCGGATAAAAATTCTTTGCGCAGCACCTCACGCGCAAATTGGGCAAGTTCTTCCGGCTTTTCCGTCCCCGTGTAGCCCAACCGGTCCCTGAACACGTCCCGGATCTGTTCTTTGTTTTTATGTAAGGCAGGCGCGACGATGTGGGAAGGGTGGTCCTGCCCGACCTGTAAAATGTATTCGCCGAGGTCGGATTCCACCACAGTGCAACCCGCTTCCTGGAGGTATTCATTCAAGCCGATTTCTTCTGTCACCATCGACTTCGATTTAATCACTTTTTTCGCGTTCTTTTTTTGCACGACTTCTTTGATATATTGGCTTGCCTCATCAGCGGTCTGCGCAAAAAACACATGGCCTCCGCGTTTCGAAACATTTTCGCTTAATTGATAGAGATAATAGTCCAGATGGTTTAAGACGTGCTGGCGGATTTCTTCGCCGAGCGAGCGCCATTCTTCCCAGTTCCCCAGTTCATTGGCAGCCGCCAGCCGGTTTGTCTGGAGCCGCTCCTGGGCACTTCGGACGGCGCCCCGCATAAAATCGTCCCGGATGCCTTCTTCCACTCTACTTTTAAACTTTTGGTCACTGATCGATAAACCCATTTGTTTCACCCCTTTACCGTGTTTTTTCAATCCCTGCTGTTCAAGACTTCGGCAATATGCATGATTTTAATCGGTTTCCCTTTTCGCTGCATCCGGCCGCCGACGTTCATTAAACAGCCGCAGTCGCCGCCGATTAAATAGTCCGCGCCCGTTTCCTCAACATGTTCCACTTTTTCATCGACCATTTGCTCGGAGATTTCGCTCATTTTTACGGAGAATGTGCCGCCGAATCCGCAGCATGTCAACGCGTTTGGCAGTGGGACAAATTCAAGGCCGCGTACATGTTTTAATAGTCTCATAGGCGCATCTTTCACGCCGAGCAGGCGCGTCATATGGCATGAAGGATGGTACGTGGCTTTGCCGTGCAGGCTTGCCCCGACATCTTCGACTTTTAAAACATCCACAAGGAACTGCGTAAATTCATACGTTTTTTCCGCCAATGCTTTCGCTTTCGGCTCCCATTCCGGGTCTCCCGCGAAAATTTTCGGATATTCTTTGAACATATACGCGCACGAGCCCGACGGTGAAACAACATAATCGGCGTCTTCAAACGTTCTCATCATTTGTTTCATCGCAGGCTTTGTGTCTTCCAAATAGCCGCTATTGTAGGACGGCTGCCCGCAGCAGATCTGGCCTTTTGGAAAATCGACTTCACAGCCCTGCCTTTCCAGCACTTCCACCATTGCTTTCCCGACATCCGCTTTAAACATATCGACAAGACAAGTGATGAACAAACTCACTTTCACAGTTTTCACCTTCTTAAAAATTAGATAAATCATCAGATGATCGGATTTATATTATTATACTCCTTATAGTGAAAACTTGTCAATGAAAGAGTTTGCAAGAAATGAAACCCTTTTCTTTTTATTTTACCGTTTGAGAAAGTCTTTACCACTGAAAAACATTATACAATAATTTAAAAAATTTACATTTTTCGATTGCAACCTTAACATAAAAGCATAAATGCTTTTTACGGAGGGGGTGGAACTATGGTGACGTTGGAAAAACTTGTTGAACTGCCCGCCTTCAGCCGGATTGCGCTTGTTGCCGGGAAAGCGGGGATCAGCCGGGCGGTGGCGGGGGTCAATGTGACGGAGAGTGTGGACTGGGCGCAATTTTTCAAGCCGAACGAGCTGCTTGTCACGACTGGGATCAGCATGGCAAATGATCCGGAAAAATTAACGGAGATGGTCAAATTTGCTTTCCAGCGGCATGCGGCTGGGATCGTCATCAATACGGGCCCTTATATTCCGGAAATTCCGCTTAAGGTCTTTCAGTTCGCCGATGTGCATCATTTCCCTGTTTTTCAAATGCCTTGGGAACTCAGGGTTGCCGATTTGATCAAAATCACGGTGCAGTTTTTGATGATGGAACAACACAGGCAGACCCTCGCACAGCAAACCCTCGTGGAACTGCTTTTCAATCCGGGGTTGGATAAGGAGCATATCCAGAACTAACTTTCCAAATTCGGTTTCGGGAAAAATGCGGATTACGGCATCATTGTATGCACCCAAAGAGATATGGAGCAGCCGGATATGCTGCCGTTTGCGCAAACGATTGAACGCTTTAAAAGCAGGAATTCTGCAAACGCTCGGGTCAGACCAGTTCTCTTTTAACTTTAACGGAAAAAAACAGCTCGGGCGCAATTATTTTTCGAAAATTTCGAACGTCGGACCGTTTATTGAAGACCGGATCAGCATTCTCTTTTCTGAAGGTGTGAAAAAAGGCATCCTGACGTTAAACCGGTTTGTCGATATTGTTTCCACCCAGCCGGCGAAACTGTTCGGCTTGTTCCCGGAGAAAGGAACGATTGCAGTAGGGGCAGATGCGGACCTGGTGATTTTTGATCCGGAAGTGAAGCGTGTGATTTCCGCGAGAACCCATCATATGAACGTAGACTACAGCGCATTTGAAGGGATGGAAATTATCGGGGAGCCGGTCTCCGTTTTATGCCGCGGAAATTTCGTTATCAAAGACAAACAGTTTGTCGGTGAACCGGGGAGCGGAAAATATCTCAAACGGAAAAAATTCAATGAAGGCATTTTACAGTTCCCGGCTGCAGCCACTGTATAAAGGAGGAGGTTCATGCGCGAATCAGAATTATTTAAACAAGAAAAATCCGAGATTGACATCTGCTCGAAAATGGATTTAAAATTTCGAAAGCGGTGGAAGATGTGTATGGGTCCGCTGTCACCTTTACAAAAAATAAAGGTTTTTCAATACTGCCGTACGCCGGAAGGAAGAAAATATTTTCCGCTAAAAATGTGATTGCAGGAATTAGAGGGAGCTGTCCCAAAAGTCAGTAGATTGACCAGTGGGCACCCCTTTTTTTATGTAAGGTAATGTTATCTGAGAATGTTGATGATCGCGAAATTCAATCGCTTTCCGCACGTGCCGAGAGCCTCCTCGCTCGTCCCTCAGCACGAGGGGTCTCTTCTTGCTCGCTTTTCCCGCAGGAGTCTCGTGAATTTTGCGATCATCAACGAGTCATATACAGAGAAAATGTAAAAAAACCGCCTTTCCATTATGATGCAAACATTGAATGCCCGACAGCCTGGTGCTGCCGGGCTTTTCTACGGTGCGCCTAGCATGGCTGCACGCTATAGGGTGAAAGTCCCGAAACGCGAAGGCAGTAGTAGCGATAGCCTAACGCAAGGGTGTTCGTAGTGATGCGGAATCTGAAGGAAGCGGGCGGCAAACCTCCGATTCTTGAGGAACATGAACCTCATACAAGGCTAGGTATCATTGGATGAGCTTGCGTAACAAAGCAAAGTCCGTACTGCCAAAGGTGATACAGCGTAAATGAGGCAGATAGGTGGAGGGAAAGAGTGCAGTCTTACCCAGGGAGGTCTGACTGATATGCCGACTCAGTTGGTAACTAACCTAGTGATAGGTTATTGAACAGTCAGAAGTCAGCAGAGGTCATAGTACAAATAAGGTAGTTCCTCATTTGGAAGGACTGAACCATGAAGGAGTGTGGAATAAACTCGAATTTCACTTTGTTCAATGAAGCAGACAATCCAAAGATGGACTTACTCAGTGGATAGAAACGGTGAATTCCGTGGGAGACATTGAGAGGGCTGAGAACTAAAGTGGTTTAAGGAGAGACAGAAAAGCATAACGGATAGTGAGATACCAAATCACTATCCGACTGACTTCATGGAACCGCCGTATACGGAACCGTACGTACGGTGGTGTGAGAGGACGGAGGTTAGTCACCTCCTCCTACTTGATTGCCATATAACGGAAAAATCCCCATATATTATTTATCCAATTAGCAATTTACCATTTTATCAAACTAAAGATATGCGTTAAAATAATATCATGAATTGAAATGAGAACAATCTAGAAGGTGGACATAAATGGATAAAAAATGGGGTTTATGGACGTTAACAATGTTTGTCGTAGGAAATATGGTGGGCGGTGGGATCTTTATGCTGCCGGCGAACCTGGCGCAAGTTTCGGGCGTACTCGGTTCGACGTTGGCATGGCTGCTGACCGGGTTCGGCGTCTTGACGATCGCGCTTGTGTTCGGAAATCTGGCAATCCGCAAACCGGAATTAAAAGCAGGGCCGCAAAGCTATGCCCAATCATTGTTTAAATCGAAAAAAGCGGGCAGAATCGCCGGCTACAGCATGGCATGGGGCTACTGGGCGGCCAACTGGGCTGCCACTGCTTCCGTCATCATTTCGTTTGCCGGCTATTTGACGACCTTTTTCCCGATCATGCAGAGCACGAAAATCATGGTTTCGATCGGATCTTTCCAATTGGAAACTGGGAAATTCCTGACATTCGTTGTATGTACGGCGATGCTGTGGGGCATCCAGTGGATTCTCGCCCAAAATTTTAACAGCGGCGGGAAAATGAACCTCGTTGCAACGGTGACAAAAGTGCTCGGCTTTATGATGTTCATTGTCATCACGGTCTTTGCCTTTGATGACGCCAACTTCGGCAATGCGAAAGCTTTCGTGGATGCAAAGGGTAACGCCGTTCCGCTCGGCGGCCAGATCAATGGCGCGGCGATCTCGACATTATGGGCATTTGTCGGCATTGAGTCGGCCGTCATGCTTTCCAACCGCGCGAAATCGCAAAAAGATGTAAAAAAAGCAACACTGCTCGGCCTGCTCATTTCGATGCTCATTTATGTCGGCATTACGCTGCTTACGATGGGAGCCTTGTCTCAAGCTGAACTGCGCGCATCGCAAAAACCGCTTGTCGATGCGCTCGGGCAGGTACTCGGTGCAAACGGCCAGTATATTTTGGCGGCATTGGCGCTGATCTCGCTGTTCGGTTCAACGGTCGGCTGGATTATTGTCAGCTCCGAAGTGCCGTACCAGGCGGCGAAAGCCGGGCTGTTCCCGGAACTTTTCGGAAAAAGCAATGGCAAAGGCTCGCCGGTCCGTTCACTAACCGTAACGAATATCATGACGCAAATCTTCTTATTCTCCACCGTTTCCGGTACGATTTCGGAGGCATATGATTTTGCGATTGTTGTGGCGACATTGGCATACTTGATCCCGTACCTCGTTTCGGTCATATACCAGTTCAAACTGGTTCTGACCGGGGAAACGTATACGACTTTGCGCACCCGCATAACAGATGGTATCATGACCGCGATGGCGCTTGTTTATTCAGTGTGGGTGATTATCACCGGCACTGCCGATTTAAATACGTTCTTCCTCGGCATCGGGCTGTTTATCGTAGGATTGGTTTTGTACCCGGTTCTGATGAGGGAAAACATGGCATTGAAAGAAGTGTTGAATTAACAAAAAGTAAGGAAACCCGTCGGGAAGACAATACTTCTCGACGGATTTCCTTCGATTCGGACATAGGATTGAAAATTCAATAAATTTCTGCGGATCCTTCGATTTTAGTAAAGGGGCGGAGGATCTTTTTCTTTTCGCTGATTTCTCGTACGGTTCAGCTGATTTTATTGGTCTTCCCGCTGATTTCTTGGGGAAATTCGCCGATTTTTTCAATGTTTTCGCTGATTCCTCTAAAATGAGTACGCTGACCGGCTGCTGTTTTAAGTTTCACCGCCGGTTTTTCAACTATTTTCTAATAGAGATGCGGCTATCATTTCTTTTTTTCTACTTTTCGCCGATTTCTTGTACCTTTCCGCTGATTTTTTCGAACCTTCCGCTGATTTCCAAGGAATGTCCGCCGATATTTCCGGAGTTTCCGCTGATTCCGGAAAAAGAGAGGAGGAGAACGGCCGGAGTTTCAGACTATAACGCCGTTTCTAGGGGAAATCTTGCAAAAGTTCAGTGCCGCTTCCTCCTTTTTTTTGCCCAGCGCCGATTATTTGTGCGTTTTCGCTGATTTATTGGCCTTTTCGCTGATTTTTTGAGGAGATTCGCCGATTTCCCTCTAGTTTTCGCTGATTCCTCTAAAATGAGTACGCTGACTGGCTGCTGTTTCAAGTTTCACCGCCGGTTTTTCAACTATTTTCTAATAGAGATGCGGCTATCATTTCTTTTTTTCTACTTTTCGCCGATTTCTTGTACCTTTCCGCTAATTTTTCGAACCTTCCGCTGATTTCCAAGGAATGTCCGCCGATATTTCCGGAGTTTCCGCTGATTCCGGAAAAAGAGAGGAGGAGAACGGCCGGAGTTTCAGACTATAACGCCGTTTCTAGGGGAAATCTTGCAAAAGTTCAGTGCCGCTTCCTCCTTTTTTTTTGCCCAGCGCCGATTATTTGTGCGGCACCGCCGATTTAATAGGTCTTCCCGCTGATTACTTGAGGAAGTCCGCCAATTTCCCTCTAGTTTCCGCTTATTCCGCAAAGCCGAAAAGAAAAAATCATCGCAGTTTCAGACGCCGCCATCATTCAAACCGCATTTAAAAAAGGATGCCGCCCAAAAGGGGACATCCTTCCGCATTACAAACACATTTTTAAAATCTCGTAAACATCTTCTTTAGTAAGTTTTGTGAAGTTGCCGATCGGGCCGAATGGCAGGGCTTTTTCCGCCATGACATCAAGTTTGTCATCCCCGATATTGTAATCGGCAAGGCGGCTTGGTGCGCCAATTTCGTTAAAGAAAGCGCGGACCGCATCGATGCCGGCCAAAGCAACTTCTTCATCCGTTTTCCCTTCCGGATCCACGCCCCACACTTCCACAGCAAACCGTTTGAAACGCGGGACATTTTCTTTATAAACGTACTTCATCCAGTTCGGGAAGATGATCGCAAGGCCGCCGCCGTGCGGAATATCGTAAACGGCGCTGACCGCATGCTCGATCGAGTGCGTCGCCCAGTCCGTTTCAACGCCGGTGGCCAGCAGACCGTTCAGCGCAAATGTCGAACTCAGCATCAAGTTGGCGCGCGCATCATAATCTTCAAGGTTTTGGAGCACTTTGCGCGCATTTTCAATGACCGTTTTCATGATTGTTTCTGCAAAACCGGTTTGCAACGGGATTTCTTTCGTATGGGAGAAATATTGTTCAAACACATGCGAAAGCGTATCTGAAATGCCGTAAACGGTTTGGTTTTTCGGTACGGTGAACGTATTTTCCGGATCAAGGATCGAGAAGGTCGGGAACGTCATGCCTGCCCCGTGTTTCTGCTTCGTTTCCCAATTGGTGACGACGGAGCCCCGGTTCATTTCCGACCCGGTTGCCGCCAACGTGAGCACCGTACCGAGCGGGAGGGCCTTTTCGGCTTTCGCTTTTCTTTCATAAAAATCCCACACATCGCCGTCATACAGGGCGCCCACCGCAATCGCTTTGGAGCAGTCGATGACGCTGCCGCCGCCGACAGCCAAAATCCAATCGAGTTCGTTTTCGCGGATGATGGAAATCCCCTTTTTGACCGTCGACAGGCGCGGGTTCGGCTCAACGCCGGCCAGTTCCAGCACATTGCAGCCTTTCTTTTGGAAGATAGCCTGCAGTTTGTCATAAAGCCCTGAACGTTTGATGCTGCCACCGCCGTACACAAGCAAAATCCGCTTGCCGAGCTGGTCGATTTTCTCTTCCAGCTTATTCAGCTGCCCTTTTCCGAAAATCAATTCAGTCGGATTGTAAAATGTAAATGGGTTCATGCAACAACCTTCTTTCCTTTGCGTTTTACAGACAGATTGTACCACATTTTAGGATGCATCAATTAATTTAAAGGCTTGCATGGTGAAGACAGAATCCCGTGGTAAAATAGAAAAAAACGGAAGTGATACGATGGAAAGTGAACGGTTGAAAATTTTTGATGAAAATGGTGCGGAAATCGGGACGGCAACTCGCGCGGAAGTCCACAAGAAAGGGCTGTGGCACGAAACCTTCCACCTGTGGCTGATCGGTCAGGAAAAAGGGGCTGCACACATTTATTTCCAAATCCGCAGCCCGCAGAAAAAAGATTTCCCGAATAAGCTCGACATTACGGCAGCAGGGCATTTGCTTGCGCATGAAAGCGTGGAAGACGGCATACGGGAAGTGAAAGAAGAACTGGGGCTGGATCTCTCCATGGATTCGCTGGTCCCGGTTGGAACCATTCCGAACGTGACGGAAAGGGAAGGCTTTATTGACCGTGAAATATGTCATATTTTCTTACATAAATGGTCAGGGGAAGTGGAAGATTTCCGGCTGCAAAAGGAAGAAGTAGCAGGAATCGTAAAAGCCAGCCTTGAAGAATTTGCCGCTTACTGCGAAAGAAAAATCCGCTCCCTGCATGTCGAAGGGTTTATGATCGATGAAACCGGGCGGCGGCATCCGGTGCAAAAATTCGTACAGCCGGGAGATTTTGCCCCGCACGAATCCGCATATTATGCGAAATTGATAGAGGCAATTGGGAAAAATTTTTGCTAACATTAGCGTTTTTTCCAGATTCATTCATCATATTTTAATCATGATGGTCTAACATAAGATCGTCTGAAGGCTGTGCGGTTCCGCGGACTCTGGCTGCCGTTTCGGCAAGGGTCGGGCCGGTGGTTATGACCGCGGATCCGGGCGGCGCCGATCATTTAAGATAAAGGGCACTCGAACAGTGGTGCCCTTTTTTGCGTTTAAAATCGGTTACACAAAAGTTTGTAAGAAAACCTTACAATAAAAACAAAAATTTTTAAAAAAATTAGAGAAAAAAGTATTGAAAAATTGTCTGACATCACATATGATAATTCATATAACAAAAACAAGTTAAAAAAACTAACATAAGAAAGGGAGAGGTAAATGGTTCCTGCAGATTCAGTATTTATGTTTGTGTCGACAGCGCTGGTATGGATCATGACGCCTGCAATTGCGCTTTTTTACGGGGGCATGGTAAAAAGCAAAAACGTTTTGAGCACGGCCATGTACAGCTTCGGTTCGCTCGGAATTGTTTCGGTATTATGGATTCTTGTCGGTTATTCCCTTGCATTTTCCACAGGCGGCAACGCGATCCTGGGCGATTTAAGCTGGGCAGGGCTGCACAATGTCACATTTAAGCCGAATGCGGATTACAGCGCAACCATTCCGCATAATTTATTCATGATGTTCCAAATGACTTTCGCTGTTTTGACAATTGCCATTATTTCCGGTGGATTTGTCGGGCGGTTACGTTTCTCGGCTTACTTGATTTTCATCTCTTTATGGTGCGTGCTTGTTTATGCGCCGGTTGCTCACTGGGTATGGGGTGTTGGCGGATGGCTCCGCAACCTTGGCACACTGGATTTTGCAGGCGGGAACGTTGTCCACATTTCTTCCGGTGTTGCAGCACTTGTGCTTGCGCTTGTTCTTGGTAAACGGAAAGAAGAAGAGACCGGGCGCCATAATTTAATGCTTGTTTTGCTCGGCGGCAGTCTCCTGTGGCTCGGATGGTTCGGATTTAACGTAGGAAGCGCGTTAACTTTAAATGATGTTGCGATGTACGCATTTATCAATACGAATACTGCAGCGGCTTGCGGTTTAATTGGATGGGCCGGAATCGAATGGATCGTCAACAAAAAACCAACTTTGTCCGGTGCCATTTCCGGTGGCATTGCAGGGCTGGTTGCGATCACGCCGGCGGCAGGATTTGTCACGCCAATGGCATCCATTTTGATCGGTTTGGTCGGTGGCATCGTCTGCTTCTGGGGTGTCACGTATTTGAAATCGAAACTCGGCTACGATGATACGCTCGATGCATTCGGCATTCATGGCATCGGCGGCACATGGGGCGGCATTGCAACAGGCTTGTTCGCAACAAAAGCGGTCAATTCAGCCGGCGCGAACGGCTTGTTCTACGGCGACCCGACGCTCGTTTTAAAACAGCTTGTCGCCATTGTCTCCACGTACATTTTCGTCGCAGTTGTCTCATTTGTCATCATTAAAGCCATCCAATTGTTCATGCCGATCCGCGTCGATGAAGAAGCTGAAATCAAAGGCCTAGACATCACGATGCACGGCGAACATGCTTATGGCGAGCCGTATGAAGAAGTCGCACATGAACATGCTGCAGCAAAATAATGTGAGAAAAGAGCCGGAGACACCGGTTCTGTTTCCGGGCTGCTGGGAATTTCCTGGCAGTCTTATTTTTGGTGTAATAAAGCCGGACAGTTGTCATCCACTGGGAAAAATCAGGCAGCCTTGTTGTTTACGCGTACAAAAGTCGGACGCAATATGAATAGAGATTGGAAATAATTTCTTTTGTGAAAAAAGCAGTGAGATACCATAACGCGTACAGGATTACCGCTTTTTGTAGCTATGTAACCGCCCCTTTTTTGCGCAGTATTATAAAATTTTTGCAAAATCATGTAAAATAAGTGCATGTAGGGTTTTGTGGGGGATGGGGATGCGCAGAATAAGAGTTTCATTACAGACAAAAATATTGGGGCTTGTTCTCCTGATGTCATTTTTCATTATCGGGACGCTTGCAAGTTACTTTATGATCATGGAAAGCCGGCAAATTGAAGCTCAGGACGGCCGCCTCGCTTTGGAGATTGCGAAAACGGTCGCGACGATGCCGACGTTAATTGATGCGTTTCAAAGCAAGAATCCGGCTGAAACGATCCAGCCGCTTGCGGAAAAAATCCGCATGCAGACAGGCGCGGAGTTTATCGTCGTCGGCAACAGGGAAGGCATCCGCTACTCACATCCGCTAAAAAACCGGATTGGAAAGAAAATGGTGGGCGGAGACAATGAGCGGGCGATTTTAAAAGGCGAATCATACATATCGAAAGCGAACGGATCGCTCGGCCCGTCGCTGCGCGGCAAAACGCCGATCCGTGACCGGAACGGGAAAATCATCGGTGTTGTATCGGTCGGTTTCATGCTGAGAGACATTCACGAGCAAATGGACAACCGTGCGAAAGAAGCCGGGGGTGTCGCGCTGCTTTCTTTTTTGGCCGCCGTATTGGGGAGCGCGCTTCTTGCGCGGGATATCCGCAAAGACACAATGGGGCTCGAACCGTACGAAATTGCGGCACTTTACAAAGAAAAACGGGCGATTTTGCATGCGGTAAAAGAAGGGATCATTGCGGTTGACCGTGCAGGTTTTGTGACCACAATGAACCAGCCGGCAAAAAACTTGCTGCGTATTGGCGGTTCTGTCAGGCGCATGAAAGTCGATGAGTTGGTTCCGGCTTCCTTTTTTTATGAGGTAATGGAATCGAAACGGCCGAAGATGGACCGGGAGATGGTATGGAAAGGCCGGACGCTGATTGTAAACAGTACCCCGATCCTGGATGAGCATGGGGAAGTACAGGGGGCCGTGGCATCCTTCCGCGACAGGTCTGAAATCGAAAGGATGGTCAATACATTGAGCGAAGTCCGCAAATATTCGGAAGATCTGCGCGCCCAGTCCCACGAGTACGCAAATAAACTGCATGTCATCTCCGGGTTGTTGCAGTTGGGGGCATATGAGGATGCCGTCGAATTTATCCGCGCAGAATCGGCAAGCCTGCAAAACCAGCATGCCCGTGTTTTTCAAAATATTAAGGATTCAAAAGTCCAGGCGGTTTTGCTGGGGAAACTGGGCAGAGCATCGGAAAAGAAAATCCATTTTGATATCGATCCGAACAGTTCTTTGCAATCGCTTCCAAAATATATCGATTTATCCCGGTTGATTGTCATTATCGGCAATTTGCTGGATAACGCTTTTGAAGCAGCGGCAAAAGCGCAAAATCCAACGGTCTTGTTTTTTGCGACAGATTTGGGCAGCGATATTGTTTTTGAAATCAGTGATAATGGAACCGGTATAGAACAGACAATGCTGGGACGTATATTTGAAAGGGGTTTTACGACGAAAACGGGAGAAGCTGCGAGGGGATTCGGGCTGTCCAATGTCGACCACGCCGTTTCCGAATTGGGGGGATTTATTGAAGTCCACAGCAACCCCGGGGAAGGGTCGGTTTTTACCGTCTATTTGCCGAAAGGGGAGGAGTGACGGATCGTGAAAACTATAAAAGCGGTGATTGCTGAAGATGATTTCCGTGTGGCGCAGGTACATGAAAAGTTTTTGGGGGAATTTCCTTGCTTTAAAGTCGTGGGCAAAGCGCTGAATGCAAAAGAAACGCTGCAGTTGGTTCGGGAAAAAAAGCCTGACTTTTTGCTTTTGGATGTTTATTTTCCCGACCGGCTCGGCGTTGATTTGCTGGCTGACCTTAGGCTCCAGTTTCCGCATTTGGACATCATGATGATTACGGCAGCCGCGGAAAAAGATTTTATTGAAAAAGCGCTCCATTATGGGGTTGAGCATTATTTCATCAAGCCGGTATCACTGGATCAATTTAAACGCGCGATCAAAAAGTACTTGGATAAAAAAAGCCTGTTTCAAACGGCGGATACAGTTGACCAGGCGTGGGTCGATTCGCTGTTCGGGGCGGCGCGGCAAGAAGCGGCTTCTAAAGAAACGCCGCTGCCGAAAGGGATTGATGCGATTACGCTCGGAAAAGTGAAAGCGGTGCTACTTCCGGACCAGGGGCAGTCCGCGGAGCAAGTCGCCGAAAAAATCGGCGCCTCTCGGACAACTGCGCGCCGCTATTTGGAATACTTGGTTTCGGCACATATTTGCAGGGCAGAAGTGGAATACGGCATTGTCGGAAGACCGGAACGGAAATATTACCTCGTGTAAAGCACGGGCCTCCAGAAAAGGATAAAGCGGCGCTGAACTTTTGAAAGATTTTCCAAGAAACGGCGTTAAAGTCTGACACTACGGCCGTTCTCCCCCTTCTCTTTTTCCGGAATCAGCGGTAACTAGAGGGGAATCGGTGGTCTTCCCTTGGAAATCGTCGGAAGGTTAGAAAAAATCAGCGGAAAGGTACGAGAAATCGGCGAAAAGTAGAAAAGAAGAGAGGATAGCCGCATCCCCATTAGAAAATGGCTGAAAAACCGGCGGTGAATCTTGAAACAGCAGCCGGTCAGCCTACTCATTTTAGAGAAATCAGCGAGGACATTGAAAAAATCAGCGAACTTCCTCAAAAATCAGCGAAAAGATCTATTAAATCGGCGGTGCCACACAAATAATCGGCGCCGGGCAAAAAAACAGGAGGAAGCGGCACTGAACTTTTGCAAGATTTCCCCTAGAAACGGCGTTATAGTCTGACACTCCGGCCGTTCTCCTCCTCTCTTTTTCTGGAATCAGCGGAGACGTTGGAAATATCGGCGGGCGTCCCTTGGAAATCGGCGGAAGGCTCGAAAAAATCGGCGAAAAGTAGAAAAAGAAGAGAAAAGAGCCGCATCTCCATTAGAAAATGGCTGAAAAACCGGCGGTGAAACTTGAAACGGCAGCCAGTCAGCCTACTCATTTTAGAGGAATCAGCGAAAACATTGAAAAAATCGGCGAATTTTCTCAAAAGATCAGCGAAAAGGCCAATAAATCAGCGGAAACGCCCAAATAATCGGCGCTGAGCAAAAAAACAGGAGGAAGCGGCGGGATCAGCCCCGCTTTTTCGTGGACAAAATGAATCTGAGCGGTGGAGGCGATTGCTCGGGCCTGCAGGAAAATCGCCCTGGCTTTTCGTGGACAAAACGAACCGGGGCTGCCCAAACCAGTGTGATGGGTACGCTGTTTTTCGTGACTAAAATGAATTTGGAGCGCAAAGAATTGCCAAAACCGGCGGACAATTCCGCCGGTTTTTTGACAAAATGACTTCAGGGCGGTGCAAGCGATGCCTGAAGCCGGACGGGACAATCCCGCCGCTTTTCCGTGCACAAAATGAACAAAATGTCCAAAAAGGATTTTATATCCCTAATGTTGCAAACGCTTACAATACTTCTTTGTTTGAGTAAACTGGAGATAAACGAACAAAGGGGTGGCTGTATGTTAGCGTTAATGGGTTTTTTTATGATCATAGTTTTTATGTTTTTAATCATGACCAAACGGCTGTCCGCTATGATTGCTTTGATGGTCATTCCAGTTGTATTTGCTGTAATTGGCGGGTTTTGGAAAGGGATCGGGAAAATGGCGCTCGACGGGGTATCAAGCGTTGCGCCGACCGGCATCATGATTTTGTTCGCGATTTTGTATTTCGGGCTGATGATTGATGCAGGATTGTTCGACCCGGTGATTTCCACGATTTTACGGGTCGTGAAAGGGGATCCGCTGAAAATTGCGATCGGGACGGCGGTTCTCGTGATCCTCGTTTCATTGGACGGGGATGGGACGACAACTTATATGATTACGATATCTGCGATGCTGCCGCTGTACCAAAGGATCGGGATGAAGCCGATTGTACTGGCGGGGATCGCGGTTTCGGGTTCCGGTGTGATGAATCTCCTTCCGTGGGGCGGACCGACGGCGAGGGCAATGAGCGCGCTCAGCCTTGAGTCTTCCGAGTTGTTTACACCGGTCATTCCTTCCATGATCGGCGGCTTGCTCTTTGTACTATTTATCGCTTTTTATCTTGGAAGAAAAGAAAGGAAGCGCCTTGGGATTGCCAATACGGAAAATGAGGTATTTCTGGAGCAGGCGGCAGCCATTGAAGTGGGGGAAGGCAATGTGCTGAAACGCCCGAAACTGATCTGGTTTAACGGGCTGTTAACGATTGCACTGCTTGTCGGATTGATTATGGAAGTGCTGCCGCCGGCAATTTTGTTCATGCTCGGTTTTGCAATCGCCGTGATGGTGAATTACCCGAATATGGAAGTGCAAAAAGAGCGGGTGGCCGCTTATGCAGGAAATGCCTTGTCGGTCGTCTCGATGATTTTCGCAGCCGGCATTTTTACAGGGATTTTATCCGGTACGAAAATGATTGACGCAATGGCCAATACGCTGATTGCACATGTCCCGGATGCATTGGGCCCGCATTTTGCGGTAATTACGGCATTGATTAGTGCGCCATTTACATTCTTCATGTCCAATGATGCGTTTTACTATGGCGTCCTGCCACTCATTGCAAAAGCTGCCGCATCATACGGCCTTGACCCGGCGGTGATCGGCAGGGCATCATTATTGGGGCTGCCTGTCCATCTGTTGAGCCCGCTCGTTCCGTCCACTTATTTGCTTGTCGGTATGGTCGGCGCAGAGTTTGGCGACTTGCAGCGGTCATTTTTAAAATGGGCATGCGGATCGGCGCTTGTCATGATTGTTGTGGCGCTGGCCGTCGGCGTCATTCCGTTTTAAAATGGCTTAAGCGAAAAGGGCAGGATCCCCTTTCGCGAAACTGGGAAAACCCGATGAGAACAATTATTTTATCTCACCGGGTTTTCTTGTTTAAAAGGGGATTTTGGAACAGCTAGTGCGTGAATACTTGTAAAACGATCATTAGCCAGTTTATTGGCCGGTGAATAGTGATGGAACAGTTTTTAAAGCCGTTTCGTAGCGGGATAGTTCTGAAAAGGTTTAGAGAAGTCCTCCCATGTCTATTAACTCTCGGAAACCGGAAAGAAACGGTTTAGAAGGGTCACCTCATGACCATTAAGCTTCGAGAAAAGGGAAGAAACGGTCGAGAGAATACGCCTCCAGACCATTATGCCACGAAAAAAGGATCAAAATGGTCCTTATGGGATTTCTAAAACAGTCATCTGTTAGAAAAGACATGGAAGCTTTTTCAATGGCAGCCCGTCGCGCGGCCTTTGCTATAATGTATACCCTCAACCATAGGAAAAAGGAGCTGCCCGGCATTGGCCGGAGCAGCCCCTTTTTTATGTTTCACCGAAAAACGGATTCAAGTGGATGAGTACTTCCCGGATATGGTCGTTTCTTTTCATCAGGGCCTCTTTGATTTTTTGGCCGAGGTTATGGCCTTCAAGGATCGTTTTGTTGTAATCGATGGCAATGCGGATATCAACGAGGATGTAATTGCCGTATTCGCGGGCGCGGATGCGGTCAATGCGCCGGACGTCCGGGAAAGAGTGGATCGTATGCTCGAGTTCTTCGAGCAGTTCAGGATCGACATTGCTTTCCATTAAAATGTTAAACGACTCCGCCAAAATTTCCTGGGCGATCCGGAAAATCAAGTAAGCGACAAAAATACTGGCCACTTTATCGCCGTATAAAAGAAGCGGCAGATGAAACTTGCCCCCGATAATAGACAACACCACCCCGAAAGCCGCGGCAATTGATGCGGCAATATCTGCCTTGTGGTCATAGGCAATCGCTTCGATTGCCTTGCTGTTATGCGCCCGGGCAATTTTTAAAGAATAACGGTATAAAAGCAGTTTGGCAATATATGAAAAAACGGCTGCCCATAAAGTAAGGAGGGAAGGGGATTCGGTGGGGTGGAAAAATCCGATCACCGCTTCAAACACGACATAAAATGCGACAAGCAGGAGCAATAAGCCGACAATGCCGGAAACAATCACTTCCGCTTTGCCGTGCCCGTACGGATGGTCGGCGTCCGCCGGTTTGTTGGCCACTTTAATGACGAGCAGCACGATGACCGACGCAAAAACATCCGCCGCAGAGTGGATCCCGTCCGCAAACACGGCATCACTATTTCCGAGCCAGCCGGCAAGCGTCTTTCCGGCCATTAACACAATATTGCTCCAAACGCTGATCCACGCAACCTTCCTGGCAAGCGATTCGCGTGCCGTGATCATGCTTCCACCTCCAGCGTTGTCATCAATTGATTCTTTTTGCCGGATCTGAATGGGACCGCAGCAATTGTTGGCCCATTGCCTCAGGGGCTGCATCCCGCTCGACCGTATAACGCGGCCGCTGTTTTGATTCCTGGTAAATTTTGCCGATATATTCGCCGATTAAGCCCAGGCTCATCAGCATAAAACCGCCCAAAAACCAGATCGAAATAATAATGGATGTCCAGCCGTCATCCACATGGCCAAAGAATTTCACAAAAAGGGCATAAATGCCGGCGATACTACTCGATAAAAATGTAAAAAGGCCGACAAGCGTAATGAGGCGGATCGGCACGACGCTGAAAGAAGTGAGGCCGTCAAAGGCAAAAGCGAGCATTTTTTTGAGCGGATATTTGCTCTCGCCGGCTGCCCGTTCTTTCCGGTCGTAAAGCACTTCAGCTGTTTTAAAGCCGATCAGCAGCACCACGCCACGCAAAAACAAATTTTGCTCTTTAAAGCGGGCAAGTTCCTCGAGGGCGCGTTTGCTCATCAACCGGTAATCTGCATGGTTGTAAACAAGATCTACGCCCAGTTTTTTCATCATCCGGTAATACCCTTGTGCGGTCGCCCTTTTAAAAACGGTATCTTTTTCCCTACTTTTCCTTACGCCGTATACAATGTCACAGCCTTCCCGGTATTTCAGCAAAAATTCGCGCATGACCGAAACGTCGTCCTGCAGATCGGCGTCAATGGAAATGACGCAGTCTGCTTCTTCTTTTGCCGCTTCAAGCCCGGCGAGCAGCGCTTTTTGGTGCCCAAAATTGCGCGAGAGTTTCAACCCTTTGACAAGCCGGTTTTTCTTTGTCATTTCTTCAATGATCGGCCATGTCTGGTCGCGGCTGCCGTCATCGATGAAAAGAATGTTGCTTTTCGGCGAAACGAGGCCTTCATTCATAAGGGAAAAAATCGTTTCTGTTAATTGCCGTTCGGTTTCATATAAAACGGCTTCTTCGTTGTAACAAGGAACAACAATGGTGAGTATAGGGTTATCCATAGTTGCGGACCTCCAAACAATATTACGGATATTTTTTGTAAGGATGCGCAACTTTATGCAGAATTTAGAAGAGCGGTAGAGGCATCCGGCACGTGGAAAATCAGCCGGAAATGTGGTATACTAAAATACGGAGTCATATAAAAATGATAAATATATTTATCCTATTATATTATAGCAAACATCAAATAGAAACGTCAAATATTTTGCTTACAGTTAGGAAGGTGCCGAATTTATGCCACACGACGAAGAATGGATACAAGAGCAAAAACGTGTTGATTACACGGTTGGAAAAATAAAAAAAGAAAAAGAGGAGCTGCTTTCAAAAGTAAGGGCAGTCCGGGGCGAGGCACAGGAAATCCGCAATACGTTCTGGGAAGATGTGACGGTCAACCTGGACGAGCCGGACGATGTCGTGGAAACCTCCGCGAGCGTCCGCCAGCAGGCAGAACTCCTTGCCGAGCGTGAGCGGAGCTACGGCCATATGGAAAAAAACGTGAAGCAACTGGATCGCCTCATTTACTCGCCTTATTTTGCCCGTGTTGATTTCCATGAAGAAGGGGAGACGTCCGAGCCGATTTACATCGGGACCGCCTCCTACCGTGATGAGGACGAATATCTCGTATATGACTGGCGTGCGCCGATTTCAAGTATTTACTATGACGGCGTTCCGGGGCCTGTTTCGTACCAGGCGCCGGACGGCAGGCGCGAAGGAGTCATGGATTTAAAGCGGCAATTTTTAATCCGCCGCGGAAAAATTGAAGCGATGTTTGATACCGGGTTGTCAATTGGCGATGAGATGCTGCAGGAAATTCTTGGGCATCACGCGAGCACCCATATGAAAAGCATTGTCGCAACGATCCAGAAAGAACAGAACCGGATCATCCGCGACGTTTCAAGCAACCTGCTGTTTGTGCAGGGGGCTGCCGGCAGCGGAAAAACGTCAGTTGCCCTGCAAAGGATCGCGTATTTATTGTACCGTTACCGCGACTCGCTCCATTCCGAGCAGATTGTCCTGTTTTCGCCGAACCAGCTGTTTAACCACTATGTTTCAAAAGTGCTGCCGGAACTCGGGGAAAACAATATGCAGCAGACCACTTTTCTCGAGTATGCCCAGGCCCGCGTCGGAAAAGCTTTAAAAGTTGAAAGCCTGCTTGATCAGATGGAAGAGTCGCTCGAAGGGAAAACAGAACATAAAGAAACTGCGCAAATCAAAGGCAGCCTCGAATTTTTCCGTGCCGTTGAAGACTATGCAAAAAAACTGCTTGAAGGCGGGATCATTTTCCGCGATATCCGCTTTAAAGGCGAAACGATCATTTCGAAAGAAGACATTGCCGCCATGTTTTACGCCTATGATGAAAGCTATTCGCTGCCGAACCGTTTCCAGCTTGTCAGCAAACAATTGCTGAAAGAACTGGAGCGCATTTCAAAAGAGGAGCGCAAAAAACCGTGGGTGGAAGAAGAAATCGAACTGCTCGGGCAGGAGGCTTTTTTGGCGGCCCATAAATACGCCGAAAGAAAAATGCGCCAGAACAGGGATGATTTCAGCGGTACTGCCTATGAAAAAGAATTTTTGGCGCGAAAAATTGTCAACCGCCGCTTCAGCTCGATCCGAAAGCATATTAAGCAGTTCCGGTATTTCCATATCCGGGCGCAGTATCTGGACTTCCTGAAAAAAGCGCCGGAATTTGTCCGTGGTGCAGAAGGTCCGCTCGATGCGAAAACGCGGGCTGCATTCCAGGAAGGCTGGCTGCCGTTTGAAGACACGGTGCCGTACATGTATTTGCTCGACCTTGCAACTGGCAAAATGATGAGCAGTTCGATCAAATATGTTTTTATCGATGAAATCCAGGATTACTCGCCGGTTCAGCTGGCTTATTTGCGCTATCTGTTCCCGTACAGTAAATTCACAATGCTCGGCGACTTGAACCAGTCGATTTTCGGCACAAGCGGCCGACCGCAGATGGAACTGATCAAGGACATTTTCGGGGAAGAAAAGGCACAGGTCGTTTATTTGACAAAAAGCTACCGCTCGACAGCCGCGATCACTCGCTTTACGAAAGAAATTTTACAAGACGGGGAAAAAATCGAATGGTTCGATCGCGAAGGCGCACTGCCGGTTGTGGCCGTTGCGGGGAGTCAAGAGGAAGCCATCGCGAAAATCACGGCTTATGTGAAAAAATTATCCGCGGAAAGCAACACGGTCGCGATCATCGGCAAATCGCGGAAGCAATGCGAGGAGGCTTACGAAAAACTGCGGGAAGAACTGGATCTGACGTTTATTGAAAAAGAATACAGCGGCCTCCCGGAAGGTACGATCCTCATTCCGTCTTATCTCGCGAAAGGGTTGGAATTCGACAGTGTCATTGTGCTCGATGTTTCAGCGGCCACGTACCACGATGAAGCGGAACGCAACCTGCTGTACACGGTCGGCACCCGGGCCATGCACAACCTTGTTTTGGTCAGCAACGGCCCCGTGACCCCGCTGCTCGATAAAGTGCCGGAGGATTTGTATGTGGAGGAATAAAACATCCATGATCGTCTTGCTCGCAACCAAAAAAGGGCCTTCTCCACGCTACCGGATTAGTTTTTTCACAGAAAACGTGAAACAGGGCGGAATATCAGCCGAAGCTTCCCCTTTTCCCGGGCAGGATGGAAGCATTTACCACTTCCAAATGGTAAACTAATGTTATGAAAAACGTAAGGGGAGAGGAAAATGGTTCTGTCACAAAAAATACTGCCGGCTTCGGCAAACATGAAGGAGTTTGAAAAATTTTTAAAAAGTGATTACGAGACAGGAATTTTCCTGGAATTGCACATTTCGCAGCTGAAGCATATCGCAGCAATGGCAAAGGCAAGCGGCAAAAAAATG
Organism: Weizmannia acidilactici; assembly: GCF_008974225.1. Lineage (NCBI taxonomy): Bacteria > Bacillati > Bacillota > Bacilli > Caryophanales > Bacillaceae > Heyndrickxia > Weizmannia acidilactici. The sequence goes on from NZ_BKZR01000008.1 coordinate 70,368, forward strand.
ATTTATCATGTGGACCTCATCCAAGGCCTGAAAAGCGATGATTACGCAACAGAGTATTTATGCCAGGAATATAAACCGTACGCGCTGATTTCCACCAAATCCAATGTCATTCAAAAGGCGAAACAAAAAGGGGTCATTTCGATCCAAAGAATGTTTCTGATCGATTCACATGCCCTTGAAAAAAGCTATAAATTGATCGAAAGGACGCAGCCGGATTATATTGAAATTTTGCCCGGGATTGTGCCGTGGATGATCACGGAAGTAAAACAAAGGCTCGGCATTTCGATTTTTGCCGGCGGATTGATCCGCACCCGGGAAGATGTGGAAAATGCGCTCAAAGCGGGGGCAGAGGGCATCACAACTTCGGACACGGAACTTTGGGATATGTTTGCGGCAAGAAAATAAAAATAGCTAGTCAAAGCGGCGGCCATGATCATAGGCCGCCGGGAACTTAAATTTTTTTGTGAACATTTATTGACAGAACGGGAAGTAAGCGTTATCATCTTAAATAAGTTAATAACTTTGACGGAGAACAAGGAGATCACCTTACTCGCAGCGATCCAATTGCGGTAGTGGGGGTCTTCTTGTTCTTTTTTGCGGAAAGGAGGAAGATTCACCGTTCATCACACGATTGTAAAAGGGGGAGCGGGAAATGAGCCCATTTCTTGGGGAACTGATTGGAACTGCCATTATCATTATTTTTGGCGGGGGAGTATGCGCCAACGTCAATTTAAAAAAATCATTTGCTTATAACGGTGGCTGGATTGTAATCACGTTCGGATGGGGGCTTGGCGTCGCGATGGCCGTTTATGCAGTTGGAAAATACAGCGGAGCCCACTTAAATCCGGCCGTCACATTTGGCCTTGCATTTAACGGGGACTTTCCATGGTCCAAAGCGGCGGAATATATTGTTGCGCAAATGATCGGCGCCATGATCGGAGCGGCTGTTGTGTTTCTCCACTTTTTGCCGCACTGGAAAGAAACGGACGATCCCGGCATAAAACTCGCCGTATTTTCTACGGGCCCGGCGATCCCGAACTATTTTGCGAATATGCTGAGTGAAATCATCGGAACTTTTGTTTTGGTGCTCGGAATCCTTACCATCGGCGCAAATAAATTTACAGATGGTCTCAATCCGTTTATCGTTGGCATGCTGATCGTTGCGATCGGTATTTCGCTCGGCGGCACAACCGGTTATGCGATCAATCCGGCACGCGACCTCGGTCCGCGGATTGCTCACTTTTTGCTGCCGATCCCGGGAAAAGGCCCTTCCAACTGGAAATACGCATGGGTGCCGGTTGCAGGCCCGCTGTTGGGGGGGGCACTCGGAGGCGTTTTTTACCATGCTGTATTTAAAGGCGACTGGACACCTTCCTTTTGGTATGTTTTGCTAACGTGTTTGCTTTTATTACTGGTAATATGGATGGTAGAAAACAAGAAAAAGAACGTATGAGGGGGAAACGGCATGGAGCAGTATATTTTATCGATTGACCAGGGGACAACGAGTTCAAGGGCGATCCTGTTCAACAAAAACGGGGAAGTCGTACACACCGCGCAGCAGGAATTTACCCAGTATTTCCCGAAACCGGGCTGGGTCGAGCACAATGCAAATGAAATTTGGGCATCGGTGCTGGCTGTTGTTGCAACCGTTTTAACAGAGGCGGATATCCAGCCGAAGCAGGTGGCCGCGATCGGAATTACAAACCAGCGCGAAACGGCAGTCGTTTGGGATAAAAATACGGGCCATCCGATTTACAACGCGATCGTTTGGCAGTCGCGGCAGACAGCGGGGATTTGCGCCGATTTAAAAGCAAAAGGGCATGAAGACATGATCCGCCAAAAAACAGGGCTTTTGGTCGACCCGTATTTCAGCGGCACAAAAATCAAATGGATCCTCGACCATGTTGACGGGGCAAGGGAACGTGCAGAAAAAGGCGAACTCCTTTTCGGGACGATCGATACATGGCTGATCTGGAAATTTTCAGGAGGAAAAGCCCATGTGACCGACTATTCTAATGCGTCAAGGACGCTGCTTTATAATATTTATGATTTAAAATGGGATCCGGAACTACTCGGAATGCTCGATATCCCGGCCTCGATGCTCCCTGAAGTCCAGCCGTCCTCCCATGTTTACGCCAAAACGGCACCGCATCATTTCTTCGGCGAAGAAGTCCCGATTGCGGGTGTGGCTGGCGACCAGCAGGCGGCATTGTTTGGGCAGGCCTGCTATGAAGAAGGCATGGCGAAAAATACGTACGGTACCGGCTGCTTTATGCTCATGAACACCGGCGAAAAAGCGGTTGCGTCAAAACACGGGCTTTTGACCACACTTGCCTGGGGAATTGGCGGAAAGGTTGAATATGCGCTTGAAGGCAGTATTTTTGTCGCCGGATCCGCCATCCAATGGCTGCGCGATGGGATGCGCATGATCAAAGACAGCGCCCAAAGCGAATCGTACGCGGAACGGGTCGAATCAACCGATGGTGTGTATGTTGTGCCGGCATTTGTCGGGCTCGGCACGCCGTACTGGGAAAGCGATGTGCGCGGCGCGGTGTTCGGGCTGACGCGCGGCACGACGAAAGAGCATTTTATCCGCGCCACCCTCGAATCACTTGCCTACCAGACGAAAGATGTGCTGGATGCGATGGAAGCAGATTCGGGTTTGCCGCTGAAAACATTACGCGTGGACGGCGGAGCGGTGAAAAATAATTTCCTTATGCAGTTCCAGAGCGATCTTTTAGGCGTACCGGTTGAGCGCCCGGTCGTGAGCGAAACGACCGCCCTCGGTGCGGCGTATTTGGCGGGCCTTGCCGTCGGATACTGGGAATCGCGCGAAGAAATCGCCAAACAATGGAAAATCGAGCGCAAATTTGAACCATCACTCGACGAAGCTTTACGCGGCGCCCTGTATGCCGGATGGAAAAAAGCAATCCAAGCCACAATCGCTTTCAAATAAGAAAAAAGTTTTGTTATAATTGTTAAAAGTTCATATTCTTGTCAAGAGATGCAGAGAGACCTGGCTAGTTTTATGGAAAAATTTCCATAATGCTTGTTACAGGTCTCTTTTTGATTTTTGGCTCTGTTCAATTTTCCCGAGGAAGTCACGTCTCCCGCGGGAAAAAAGGGCCGGGCGGGACCCCGTCTTAGGAAGCGGGTGAATTTCCCGATCATCAAATAACGGAGGCGACGGAAATGGAATTTTCAAGTAAACAGCGTGATCAAATTTTACAAAAGATGGGCGAAAAGGAATTTGACTTGCTCGTAATCGGCGGCGGCATCACGGGGGCGGGCATTACCTATGATGCAGTGGCGCGCGGCATGTCCGTGGCGCTTGTTGAAATGCAGGACTTTGCGGCCGGCACCTCGAGCAGATCGACCAAACTTGTCCACGGCGGGCTCCGGTATTTAAAACAATTTGAAGTGAAACTGGTGGCTGAAGTCGGAAAAGAACGGGCGATCGTTTATGAAAATGGGCCGCATGTGACAACGCCGGAATGGATGCTGCTTCCGTTCCACAAAGGGGGGACGTTCGGCGCGTTTACAACAAACATCGGCTTAAGGCTGTACGACTTTTTGGCCGGCGTAAAAAAACAGGAACGGCGGAAAATGCTGTCGGCCGCGGAAACATTGGAAAAAGAGCCGCTCATTAAAAAAGACGGGCTCAAAGGCGGCGGTTATTATGTTGAATACCGGACAGACGATGCGCGGCTGACGATCGAAGTGATGAAAGCGGCGGTTGCACACGGGGCGCTTGCCGTAAACTACGCAAAAGCCGAAGATTACCTTTACGAAAACGGCCGCATCACAGGAGCCCTTGTCCGCGACCAAATCAACGGGAAAACTGTAAAAGTGCGGGCAAAAGCGGTAGTCAATGCGACCGGCCCGTGGAGCGACAAAATGCGGGATAAAGATGCGCCGGGGAAAAAACGGCTGCGCCTCACGAAAGGGGTCCACATCGTCTTTGACCAAAGCATATTCCCGCTCCGCCAGGCCATTTATTTTGACACGCCGGACGGCAGAATGGTTTTTGCAATCCCGCGCGGCGGCAAAACGTATGTCGGCACAACGGATACGTTTTATGACAAGGACCCGGTGCATCCGAAACCGCTGCCGGAAGACATTGAATATCTTTTAAAAGCAATCCGTTTTATGTTCCCATCTGTAAAAGCAGCTGTCCGTAATGTGGAATCGAGCTGGGCCGGTGTCCGCCCTTTGATTTATGAAGAAGGGAAAGACGCATCCGAAATCTCGCGTAAAGACGAAATTTGGGAAGGGGAAAGCGGCCTGATCACGATCGCCGGCGGAAAACTGACGGGCTATCGGAAAATGGCGGAAACCGTCGTCGATCTTGTTGCGAAAAGGCTCGATGGCAATTTCCGACCGTGCCAAACGAAACATCTGCCGATATCCGGCGGTGATGTCGGCGGTTCAGAAAATTTCCCGGCTTTTATTGAATCAAAAAGCAAAGAAGGGGAAGATTGCGGCTTATCTCCTGAAGCAAGCAGTGCGATTGTGGAAAAATACGGCACGAACGCGGACCAGCTTTTTGTGTATGCGAAAAACGGGGGCGATGCCGGGCTGCCGCGGGAAGTGTATGCATTGCTCAAATACGCGGTGGAGCAGGAAATGGCCGTTAAACCGGTTGACTTTTTCATCCGCCGCACCGGTACGCTTTTCTTTGACATCAACTGGGTTCGCCAATGGAAAGAGCCTGTCATTGCCTGGATGGGGCGCGAATTTTCGTGGGATTCCGATACGGAAAAACAATACAGGGAAGAATTGGAAGAAGCGATCCGCGAAGCCGTGCCGGAAATGTAGCGTCCACAACCCAAAGTGGGGGCAGCTGAAATGGAAAATCAGGGTGAGGAGGTTTGGGGAACCCCCGGAAAAAATCGGTAGTGGAACTTGAAACGGCAACTGGTCATTTCATCCATTTTAGGAATCAGCGGTAACATTGAAAAAATCGGCGGAACTGCCCAAAAAATCGGCGGACATCCTTTGTAAATCAGCGGAAAGGTACAAGAAATCGGCGAAAAATAGAAAAAAAGAGAAAAGAGCTGCATCTCCGTCAGAAAATAGCTGAAAACCGGCGGTGAAACTTGAAACGGCAGCCGGTCAGTCTACTCATTTTAGAGGAATCAGCGGAAACTAGAGGGAAATCAGCGATCTTCCTCAAAAAATCAGCGAAAAGACCAAAAAATCGGCGAACATCCTTTGGAAATCAGCGGAAAGATAAAAGAAATCGGAGAAAAATAGAAAAAAAGAGAAAAGAGCCGCATCCCCATTGCAAAAATGCAGATTGATTTTGCAGAATTTAAAGACCTGGAATGGAAATTGGACATGGTGGCCGTGCTCGGCGGCATGCAGCATGAATTTGACCAAATCAACAACATCGAGCCCCCGGAAAGCTACAAAAATATCCATACAACGATTGAAAAAGTGATGAACGAATACCAGTATGTTGTTGACAATTACTTGGTCTCCGTTGCCAATCTGGCTGCGGATTTAATCTTCAACTGTGCCGAACCATTTGGATGCCTGGGTCCAGTATCCTCAGGACGCGACCGATATCAGGGCAAAGCAGCTTTCGGGGCAGGAGACCGCGACAAAGCAACGCTTTCCTCATCCATCCATGATCTTTGCCTATAATGGCAGAAGAAGTATTTTTAAGAAAAAATGAATTCGGCGTTGGAAAAGTCCGCAATTTGTAGCCAAAAACTTTGTTTCACAAAAAGCGGCGTGCCGTACAGGGCATCTCGCCGTTTTTTTGCATACCTCTAAAAAAACAAAACCTTTTCAATATAAAAATAATGAAAATAAAGTGAACCTGTTATATAATAGAAATATAATTCGAACCACTAAATTGTAAGCGCAAACAAAGGGGATGGAAACGTGAAGATCAATTTTCGGAATCTTACAGTGCAAGTGGTTATCGGCATCATTTTGGGGATTATCGTAGGGCTTGCCTCCCCGAAATTCGGCGCCGAGCTGAACATTTTGGCCCAATGGTTTATTAAACTCATTAAAATGCTCGTTCCGCCGATCATTTTCTTTACGGTCGTCATCGGCATCGGCGGCATGGGCGATTTGAAAAAAGTCGGCCGTATCGGAGGCAAGGCGCTCATCTATTTTGAAGTCGTCAGCACCATTGCGCTCGCCATCGGGCTCATTGTCGTCAACCTGATTCAGCCGGGCCACGGCATTGATACGAGCCAAGCCAAGACAAGCGAGGTTTCGCAATTTGTCACCCAGGCGAAAGACAACGAAACCGGTTTTATCGGCTTTATTTCCAATATCATTCCGGAAAGCATTGCGGGCGCATTCGTACAGGGCGATCTTTTGCCGATTTTATTTTTCTCCGTCCTGTTCGGGGCCGCCGCGGCATCTTTGGGGGAAAAAGCGAAACCGGTCATTCGCTTTTTTGAAGACATGACCGAAATCTTCTTTAAAATTGTCGGCATTGTCATGAGGGTGTCGCCGATTGCCGCATTCGGGGCGATGGCCTATACGGTCGGCCAATTCGGCGCCAGCTCGCTGATCAACCTCGGCGAATTAATGGCATCCGTTTACTTGACGATGATCATTTTCATTTTGCTTGTGCTCGGCAGCATTGCGAAGATATTCGGGTTCAACATTTTTAAATTCATCGCCTATATTAAGGAAGAACTTTTGCTTGTGCTTGGGACTTCATCATCGGAATCGGCGATGCCTTCTCTGATGAAAAAACTCGAAAACTTTGGCTGCTCGAAATCTGTTGTCGGCCTCGTTGTCCCGACCGGCTATTCTTTTAACCTGGACGGTACCGCCATTTACTTATCCATGGCGTCTATCTTCATTGCGCAGGCGTACAATGTGCATTTAACGATCGGTCACCAAATCATGCTGCTGTTGATTTTAATGCTGACCTCAAAAGGGGCGGCGGGCGTGACTGGCTCCGGTTTTATCACACTGGCCGCAACATTGTCCGCATTCCCGGTGATTCCGGTTGCGGGGATTGCCCTTCTGATCGGCGTCGACCGGTTCATGTCCGAATCGCGCGCGATCACGAATATTATCGGAAATGCGGTGGCGACCGTCGTCATTTCCAAAACGGAAAAAGAATTTGAGCGCGTGGCAGAACCTGCAGCGGTTGCCGAACATACTGAATCGATTCCATCATAAAAAGAAAGGCGCTCCCGATCGGGGGGGTTGAAATGTTAAAAAGCGGTGAGATGCCACAACCGGCCGCCGCTTTTTTTTCAACGGCATTCCAATCAGGGGTGCCTTTTGTTTTTGCGGCATAGCATTATAATCCGGCATGATTTTATAGTAAAATAGGAAAGCAAACGGTAATAGAATGGAGAGAAGCAACTTGATTGGCAGGAAAAAACAATTGGAGAAAGAACAGGAGCTTGAAAAACGCATTGCCGAACTGGAGGCGGAAAAAGAAAAAATGCAGGAGCAGCTAGAAACATGGCTGGCTGGTTTTCACGAAGAGCTTTCCGCCACCATTGCCCAGCATGAGCTTGTGAACGGGCAACATCTCGTCCTGCGCGATTTGGTCACGAAAATCGAAGATAAATTCAAAAATATTTCTTCCATCACCAAAGAAAACTCCGAGCATTCGATTGTTTTGGGCGAAAAAGGGGAAAAGCTGAATGAGCTCGCCGCCGGTATGGTAAAAGAATCGCAGGCAGGCCGCCAATATGTTGATAATACGGCAGAAGCGATCCGCCGGCTGGGGGAGCAAATCCGCAAGACGCAAAATGAGATTGCGCAGCTGCACACAAGATCAAGTGAAATCCGGGAAATTGTCCAGGTCATCAAAGAAATTGCCGAACAGACAAACTTGCTTGCCCTTAATGCCTCGATTGAAGCTGCACGCGCGGGCGAACAGGGAAAAGGTTTTGCCGTCGTAGCCTCGGAAGTGCGGAAATTGGCGGAAAGCACGGCAAAGAGTACGGAAAATATCAACGCGCTGACGCTTTCCATCCAAAAAGATATTGAGTCTTCCCTCGAAGCGACACAAAAAAGTGCCGAGCTTGTGGACAACGGCGTGTCGGCCAGCACCCTTGCAGCCGAAAAAATTGCTGAAGTACTGCATACAATCGAAACAAGCCAGGAAAATATAGAAAACATTCGGCAAACAATACAACTGGAAAAAGATGACGCCCTTAAAGTCCGGAAAGAAGTGGAAGAAGCAACAAACCTGTTCGGGGAAGCATACGAAACGATCCTTCAGCATATTGAAGACGCAACAGTGGTGGATCAGAAACTCGAAGAAGGAATCAGAAGGACCGCTGCCGCTCGTAGCCTGAAATAGAATAGGAAAGGAAGTGGAGTGCTTTGGAAAACCGGAGTGAGTCGCTGCGAAAAATGCCGCTGTTTAAAGGGATGGGAGATTCAGATTTGGCTGTGATTGCCGCCGTATCCGTTAAGAAACATGTCGAAAAAGGAGACCATATTTTTTTCCGGGGCGACCCGCAGGAAGCCGTGTATTTTATTGAACAGGGAGAAGTGAAAATTTATCGTACCGATGCAAACGGCAAAGAGCAGATCGTCACGCTGCTCCGCGACGGCGACATGTTCCCGCACGTCGGCTTTTTCCGAAAAATCCGCTATCCCGCCAATTCAATGGCCGCCACCGATACGGAACTTCTGGCCGCCCGAATCGCTGATTTTGAAAAAGTGCTGCTTGACAACCCTAAGCTGACGATGACCTTATATGGCGTGATGAGCGATGAGATCCTCGACTTGCAGGACCGCCTCGAAGCCCAAATTTTAAACAATGCCTATGAGCAAGTCATCAAACTTTTCCTGCGCCTCGCCCGCACGCACGGCATCCAAACCGGAAACGACCATGTGCTCGTCAAAATCCCGCTCAACAACTCAGACCTCGCCAGCATGATCGGCGTCACGCGCGAAACGGTCAGCCGGACGATTCACCAGCTTAAACATAAAAACCTCATCATCCCGCAAGAAAAAGGAACCTATCTGATCCACCAGGAAAAACTGACAAACGAACTGCTCGGGGTCTGAAAATGGATTGGGCGGAGATGTTCCAAAAATCGGTAAACTGACTTAGGGGGGGAAAATTTTCCCGGTGATGGTTTTGAGTATCTCTGTCACGACCGTTAGAGAATTAATTCCCCGAAGAAACGGTTCTGAGAAGTCATCTCAAGATCATTAGAGGAAAATTTTCCGGAAGAAATGGTTCTGAGAAGCAATGTCACGACCGTTAGAGGAAGATTTCCCCTTAGAAATGGATCTGAGAAACTTGCTCAAGACCATTTGAGAAAAATTTCTGCTTAAAAGGGGCTTTTGGGACAGATCCAAAAACGGGGAGAACTGTACACGGAAATGTCCTTCATAAAGGTGATGAAAGACAAAAGAAAGGCGAACCGGGTGCCAAATGTCTTTCATAAGAGTGATAAAGGACAAAAACAATCACAGTGAACCGCAATTTGTCTTTCATGAAGGGGCAAAGGCTGTCCCAAATCCATGAGGCAGCCTTCTAACGTGTTAAACGGCTTCTTCAAGCAGGCGCTTAAACAAAATATTGTTTTCCAAATGAATGTGCTGGAATGTATCATTTTCAAAGTTTTCCAGGCGGCGGTAAACAAGCTGGAATGTCCGGCATGCCCCTTCCGGAAGCGTGTAGTCATTCGTAATCTCACGAAGGCGGTGCAAAATATCGCCGACGGAAGCATGCTCGGTTTCAAGATCGGTCAATTCTTTTGTTGCAGTCGCCAGGTTTTCCGCCGTCGGATTAAGGTCATACGCGCGGATCGCCGGGAATTGTTCGGCATCTTCTTTTTCGGTATGTTCTAAGAGCTCCGCTTTCAAACGGTTGAACATTTCGTGCACTTCAACGAGATGCGGATGGTTCTCGCCGTGGACGCGCATTACTTTTGTCACATACGGACTCAAATTCGGCAGTTCCTCACGCAAAAATGCGTGGTAGGTCTCCTGGATATGGTTGACAATTTCCGTGTAGCTTGCTTCATTCCAATTTTTCTCATTGCCGCTGCCGGCATGTTTGTCGTATATTTCCTGAATCGCCGCAATCAGTTCATCTGCCGAAAGATTGCGTTTTTCCGCCGCTTCTTTCACAGAAACATTGCCGCCGCAGCAAAAATCAATGCGGTTTGCTTTAAACAGATCCGCTGCTTTCGGAAACAGTGTCACAATTTCCCCCACGGTCTGGCTCGTCGTAAAACGTTCCATCCAATCCACTCCTTTTCGGTTTGCTAATCTTATGATAATGCATCCGCTCCCGCTTGTTTGTGATGCATATCACATTAATTGAGAAAAATTCTTATTTGGGTCTTTGCTAAAAATTCCGGGGTATCCTTGCAGAAAAAATCCGGGCCAAGGAAAGATATCCACGAATGGTTCCAAATACCTGACGGGGTACACAACCCCAAATAAACAGAGTGCAAAACCCATTGGTGACCGCTATCGTGCATCCTAAAATGAAAAAGACGTTATATAAGTATATCTGCCTGAAAAATAAAAAGAGCGCCAACCACATTGGCGCCCTAAGAACTTATTCCGCTTTGCTTGCTTCCACTTCAACTGTAAATTTAATTTCATCACCGACCAGTACGCCGCCTGTTTCAAGCGCTGCGTTCCAGGTGAGGCCGTAGTCGCTCCGTTTTACGGATCCTTCGGCGCTGAAGCCGGCCGTTTCTGCACCGCTCATCGGGTTTTTCGACAACCCTTCAAACGTGACTTTGAATGTTTCTTCTTTTGTCACGCCGTGGATCGTCAAGTCGCCGGTAACATCATACGTATTGGCGCCCGTTTTCGTAACCGATTTGGAAACGAACGTAATATTCGGGTAGTTTTCCACATCGAAGAAATCAGCAGAACGCAGGTGATTGTCGCGGTCGGCATTTTTTGTATGGATGCTGCTTGCATCAACTGTAAAAGAAATTTTCGCGGAAGTTAAATCTTGCGGATCGGCTTCGATGTCCGCCTCAAATTTTTGGAAAGACCCTTTCACTTTCGAAATCATCATATGTTTTACCGTAAAATCAATTGAACTGTGCGCATAGTCTACTGCCCATTTTGCATTTGCCATCAAAAATTCCTCCCGGTCATTTATTTCTCAAAACTTACTTTTCGTAACCTAGTTTAATATCGTAAGTAAAAAAAGTCAAGAAAACCGAACCAACTTTTTAAAGCCGGTTCGGTTCCAAAGTTGATCAAAAGCGTGCTGCCTAAGATATGGAGTTCAGTTTTAAAAAATCAGGATTCAAACGGGAACCAGCCGGGCCTGGACACGATCCCGTTCCAAAGCGGTTCCGGAATAACAAGCCGTTCGCGGTCATCTTTTCGGAGCGCCGTTTGGATTTCATCTTCTTTTCCGGCGCGGATTTTTTCCACCCAGTGCGGTTCCATAATCAGCTCACGTCCGAGGGCAACAAGCGGCACACCTGTTTCCATTGCTTTCAAAACATCTTCGCCGGTATGCAGCGAACCGACGCCGATCACCGGCACTTTGCCGTCTACGCGTTCCAAAATCTGTTCGATGCGGGAGCGGCCCGGATCTCCGCCGCGGCGGGCATTCGACCAGAAATCCTGCAGTGAAATATGCAGATAGTCGAGATCTTTTTCAACGAGGGCATCCAAAAGCGCAAAAGTTTCGTCCATTGTAATGCCCGGTTCGTACGGTTCTTCCGGAGAAAGCCTATACCCGACTAAAAACGGCCGCCTGGTATGTTCGGAGACCGCTTTTTTCACTGCATCGACAACGGCGAGCGGAAAAGCGAGCCGTTTTTCCAGGCTGCCGCCCCAGCGATCATCACGCCGGTTTGTAAACGGGGAGAAAAATTGCTGAATGAGATAGCCGTTCGCACCGTGGATTTCCACCCCGTCAAAGCCCGCTTCAATCGCGCGCCGGGTAGCTTCTCCGTACGCCCGCACAATTTCCGCGGTTTCTTCGTCCGTCAATGCGCGTGCATGCACATTGCCGTTTGAAGAGTCCACTGCGCTTGCGCTGACGACATCCCCGTCCGGAACGAGCTCTGGCGGGCATTCGCGGCCGCCATGATGGATTTGCAGCACGGCTTTTGATCCGTTCTTTTGAATGGTTTCCGCAAGTTTCCTCATTCCTTCGATCATGCTGTCAACATGGGCGCCGGGCTGCCCCGGGAAAGCTTTCCCGTTGGCCGTTACGTTGGCGCATGCTGTAATCACGACACCCGGCCCATTGGAACGTTCCGCATAATAGCGGAGTTCGGCCTCGGAAACCGTTCCGTCATCGTTGGAGGAATAGTGGGTCATCGGCGCCATCACAATGCGGTTGTCCGTCTTTACGCCGCTTTTAAACGTCATCGGTTCAAACAATTTGCTGTATTTGTCCAACTTGTGATGCTCCTTTCCTGTAATTTCGTTCTTTTTTATTATGGTCCAATTTGTAAAAAAATTGAAACGAAACGCACCAGGACCTTTTTCGGAAAACGCTCCGGTTCGCAATTCAATGCGAATGAAATATGCTGCGGTTTTCTCATACAACATTCCCTGTTGATGAAAAATGAAAACGAAACGCACCAGGGAGATTTCGTACCGAATAGTCCCATTTCATTAAAAATCGAAGCAAATGCCCCGGCGCTTTTTTGCAAAAATCCGATTTCGTAATAAAACTGCAAAAAACGAAGCGGCACAACGGACAAAAAATGCGCATATCATAGAGGAAAGCACGCTTTACATCTTAGATTGGGGGACGTGTATGATGAGTGATGTCCTTCTACTGCTTCAAATGGTGGCAAAAAGGTTGAGTGTCCTTTCGCTTTTTGCGGCAGTGCTGTTGTTGTTGTCCCATTTATGGCTGTATACCGTCATTGCGCTGATCATTGCGGGATGTTTGCTCTGCATTGGCCGGATCATCAAAGAAAAATGCAGTGGGCCGGAAAGCGATCGACGCTGGTACACCCTGATTGTCGTGAGCGATGAAGTTTGGGATGATGAGGAGGACGCACCTTTTTTTGAAATGGATAGCGTTTCTTTGGAATTGCATTACCAATATGACGATATCCGCGGCATCAACCCGCAGATTCAGCTGCAGGAGCTGCCCGGCTTTATTTTAGTGGAAACGGATGACACAAAAAGAATAGATGAAACATTGGAAAACCCGTCCCTGGTCACAAGCAATTATGCGGAAGTGGTACGGTTTTTGAAAGCGAAAGCGGAAAAGTGAATTTTGTGGAAAAGACTTCCATTTCCCCTTTCCTATGTTAAAATAGAGAAAAGAAATTTTTTCCTGTCCTGTTCTCCAAAAAGGAAGGGGGATCTCTTTTCGATGAAGTTTCAGAAAGGTGCAAGGCTAAAGGAAGATTTATACTCCAATACCGGCATCCTGCTGTTGCGGAAAGGAACGTTTCTCACTGCAAAACTGGCTTCCATTTTAAATAAATATGAAGTCGTACCGGATCCTTCGCTCAAAGGGAGAAGGATTGCCGCGGAAGTGACGGGCATTTTCCATGATGTTTTATATGAAAATATTTACCGTTCCATGGAAGAACTGCAGCAAACGATTCGAGTCAAAGCGGAACTGTGCGATGCCGAAATCCAGGATATGGAGAAAAATTTCCACAGGCTGTACAAAGAAGTGCTCGCCACCCATACCTCTTTTTTGGAATTGATGGAACATTTTTCATCGGATGAATATTTGTTCAAGCATTGTATCCATGTCGGCCTGATTGCCGCCAGCATCGGAAAAATGCTGAAATTGCCGCACGAGAAGCAAAATCTATTGGCTCAAATGGGGCTTTTCCACGATATCGGAAAATTCACCATTGATCCGCGCATCCTCAATAAGCCTGGAAAATTGACGAATGAAGAGTTCGCGGTGATAAAAACGCATCCTGCGGCGGGATACCGGCTGCTTGAAAATACTTCTTTGGATCCGATGATTTTAAAAGGTGCGCTGATGCACCATGAACGGTTGGACGGTTCGGGTTACCCGGAAGGCAGGAAAAATATCCCTTTTCTTGTCAGAATCTTGTCCGTGGCAGATACGTTTGATGCGATCTGTTCCAACCGCGCATACCGCCGGAGGCAACCGGTATTCTATGCGATTGACGAATTGATGGCCGATGCAAAAGCCGGCCGCCTGGATTCCGAGGTCGTCCTTCCTTTTGCCAACTTCCTGATGGAAAATTACCGGAATCAGCCGATCACCATGCGAAATGGTGCCAGAGGAAAAATTGTCCATATTCATCCCCTCTATCCGAATCAGCCCATCCTTAAAATAGAAGGTTATCCGTTGTTAAACCTCAAGGAACAAAAACTGACCCTGTTTCAAATTGCAAACATGCAATAATCGTCCGGCCCCGTATAAAAACGGGAGCCGGGGCCGCCCGCAATTTTTATGAAGTTTTAAACTGGGCAGCCGCTTTTTTCAAGGCATCGGCCATCCGCTGTAAGTTTGTTTTGGGTTCCCGTCAAGCCGGCCGCCCCTTCCGTGAGGCTGAGCGTGCCTGTTCCATCCGTTTTTTCAGCGGGCAGATGATATAAGTTGTGAAAACAGAAGCGCCATTTTAAGGAGGATGCTTTTCTTGACCATGATATTTCCTGCCCAATGCAGTCCTGAAAATTTAAAAACAAAGCAAAATACTTTCCGGAGGTCAAAGTGTGGAAAAATGTACGCTTGCAGGCGAGTACATTTAGAGATAGGTCTTCCCATGGGAAATATGATGTCAAAAATTGGTGAGCTATTAAAAGATACAAACAGCCTTATCGAATTTGAAAAACAGATCCAACTTCTGCGCCCATTGACTTGCGTCTCTAATCTTTGATATAGTAAATTTAATTCAATACGCGACGATGAAGGATCAATAGTAACCGGAGGGCTCCTTTTCAAAGCGAGCCGGGGATGGTGGAAGCCCGGCAAGGAAACCGGCGAAACGGCAGTCCGGAGTTATTTTTTCATGGAAAGTGGGTGCGGAAAATCTGCATCAACTGGGGTGGAACCGCGGGAATACAAGCTCTCGTCCCCAGGCTGTTGCCTGGAGCCGGGAGCTTTTTATATTGGAAAAATTCCCGTCCCCAGGGAAACCATTTCAATGAAAAAAGGAGAGATTTTTACAATGAGCGTAACAATGGAACAGATTGTGTCGCACGCCAAACATCGCGGGTTTATCTTCCCGGGTTCGGAAATTTACGGGGGACTTGCGAACACATGGGATTACGGCCCGCTTGGCGTCGAATTTAAAAACAATATCAAAAAGGCGTGGTGGAAAAAATTCATCCAGGAGTCGCCATACAATGTTGGGCTCGACGCCGCAATTTTGATGAACCCGCGCACATGGGAAGCGAGCGGCCACCTCGGCAACTTCAACGACCCGATGATCGACTGCAAAAACTGTAAATCCCGGCACCGCGCCGACAAACTGATCGAAAACGCCCTCCAGGAAAAGGGGATCGAAATGATCGTCGACGGCCTGCCGTTTGAAAAAATGGAAGAACTCATCAAAGAACATGACATTGCTTGCCCGGACTGCGGCAGCAAAAACTGGACCGGCATCCGCCAGTTCAACCTCATGTTTAAAACGTACCAGGGTGTAACCGAAGACAGCGCCAACGAGCTTTACTTACGCCCGGAAACCGCCCAGGGGATCTTCGTCAATTTTAAAAATGTACAGCGGACGATGCGAAAAAAACTACCGTTCGGGATTGCGCAGATCGGCAAAAGCTTCCGGAACGAAATCACACCGGGGAACTTTACTTTCCGCACGCGTGAATTCGAACAGATGGAACTTGAATTTTTCTGCAAGCCGGGCGAAGAGCTGAAATGGTTCGACTATTGGAAGCAGTATGCACGCGAATTTTTGCTGAACCTCGGCATGAAGGAAGAAAACCTGCGTCTGCGCGACCATGAAAAAGAAGAATTGTCCCACTACTCGAACGCGACGACCGACTTTGAATACAAATTCCCGTTCGGCTGGGGCGAACTGTGGGGCATCGCATCCCGCACCGATTATGACTTGCGGCGGCATATGGAATATTCGGGCGAAGACTTCACGTACCTTGATCAGGAAACGAACGAACGCTTCATTCCGTACTGCATTGAGCCGTCGCTTGGCGCAGACCGCGTGGCGCTTGCCTTTATGATTGATGCGTACGACGAAGAGAAACTCGAAGACGGCACAAGCCGCACGGTGATGCACCTGCACCCGGCACTCGCGCCGTACAAAGCCGCCGTTCTGCCGCTGTCGAAAAAACTTTCCGGTGAAGCGCGCGAAATTTTCACTGATTTGTCGAAATCATTTATGGTCGACTTTGACGAAACCGGCTCGATCGGGAAACGGTACCGCCGCCAGGACGAAATCGGCACACCGTTCTGCATCACGTTCGACTTCGATTCGCGCGACGACCACATGGTAACCGTCCGCGACCGCGACACGATGGAGCAAACCCGCCTGCCGATCACCGAACTGAAAGCATTTTTGGAGGAAAAAGTCCAATTTTAATGATGCAAACCCGCAGGAAAATTGTTTTCTGCGGGTTTTGCCACTGTAAAAGGATCCAATTTTTACCAAACATGCAGAGGGGGGGGTACGGTTTCCCGGACTTCTCTGTTTTTTGTTTCGCCGATTTCCTGATTCTTTCCGCCGATATTTTTGACCTTTCCGCCGATATCCCTGGAAAGTCCGCTGATTTCCCCGCGGTTTCCGCTGATTCGGCAGAACAAAGTGGGCAGCTGGCCAAAGTTAAGAGTCCGGCACCGCTTGTTTAGAAATTTTTTACGAAGGAACAGCAGCTCTTCTCCCTGTATTTTTTCGATTCGCCGATTTTCTGGTTCTTTCCGCCGATATTTTTGACCTTTCCGCCGATATCCCTAGAAAGTCCGCTGATTTCCCCGCGGTTTCCGCTGATTCGGTAGAACAAGGTAGGCAGCTGTCCAAAGTTAAGAGCCCGGCACCGCTTGTTTAGAAATTTTTTACGAAGGAACAGCAGCTCTTCTCCCTGTATTTTTTTGTTTCGCCGATTTCCTGATTCTTTCCGCCGATATCCCTGGAAAGTCCGCTGATTTCCCCGCGGTTTCCGCTGATTCGGTAGAACAAGGTAGGCAGCTGTCCAAAGTTAAGAGCCCGGCACCGCTTGTTTAGAAATTTTTTACGAAGGAACAGCAGCTCTTCTCCCTGTATTTTTTTGTTTCGCCGATTTCCTGATTCTTTCCGCCGATATCCCGGGAGATTCCGCTGATTCGGTGGAAAAGGGTCGGGTGTTCAGCCGAAGACAGGGTCTCCGAAGCCAGTTATTTTACAAAGGGAAGCTTTTCTTTTTCATGTTATCGCTGATTTCCTGATTCTTTCCGGCAAGTTCGGTTATGATACAAAAAGGAGCGGTTTTATCACTTACGAAATCATCATCGTTTGATTTAAGATAATGATGCGGCCGTACATTGAGCAACCCGGAGCAGGGCCCGCAAGACGAATTATGCCCGGCCATCAATAAATAAAAAGAAGGGCGGGCAGGGTGCGTTTGACCGGGAGCGCGCCGGGTAAATATTTTTTATAGTCCCGCAAAAAATTGGAGAAAGCCCGATAAGCAAAGCGAAATAGTCTTTACAAACCGCGGCAACGGGAGTAAGATAGGATGTCGTACGTAAAAATATGTTTCATAACTGGACCGCTTAGTCCGGAAACGGAGCGGGGGAACCATGTTGCGGCACTGCGCCGCTTTGGGGTGAATCCTTTCGAAGGTAGGGCCACTCTTATGTCCGAACCCGACAGCTAACCTCGTCAGCGTGATAAGAGAGGATGTGAAACTGTGATCGGGCTTTTGACCACAGGGGAATAATTCTCTTGTGGTTTTTCTGTTTGCTACAATATGAAACATATGAGATAAAAGGAGACTATTCAAATGTTCACCACTATTAAACGATTTTTAATTGGGAGGCCGTTGCGTTCGAATGAACTCGAAGGGCAGAAACTTACCAAATTAAAGGCTTTGGCGATCCTTTCATCCGATGCGCTTTCATCTGTCGCATACGGTCCTGAGCAGGTTTTAATCGTACTGGCAACAGTGGGGGCATTGGCTTTTTGGTACTCGATTCCCATTACAGTCGGGATTTTAATTTTATTGGCAGCACTTATCGTATCTTATCGTCAGGTTATTTTTTCTTACCCTCAGGGCGGCGGGGCATACCTCGTCTCTAAAGAAAACCTTGGGGTCAGTCCCGGCCTTCTTGCAGGCGGATCCCTGCTGGTCGACTATATTTTAACCGTGGCCGTTTCCATATCGGCCGGCACGGATGCCATTACTTCCGCGTTCCAAAGTCTGCACCCGTACAATGTGTACATTGCCGTTTTTCTTGTCCTTGTCATTACCATTTTAAATTTGCGCGGATTGACGGAATCGGCCAATGTTCTCGCTTATCCGGTTTACTTATTTGTGCTGGCGCTTTTCCTCGTCATTGTCGTCGGCTTGTATAAAATCGTAACAGGGCAAATTCCGCCTGATCTGCATCCGCAAATCGGCACGCCGGTAGCAGGCATTTCGCTGTTTATTTTGTTAAAAGCTTTCTCGTCCGGGTGTTCGGCTTTAACAGGGGTTGAAGCAATCTCCAACGCGATCCCGAACTTCCGGGAACCGGCGCCGAAAAACGCGGCCCGTACGCTTTTCATGATGGGGATCATCCTGGCAAGCCTTTTGGCGGGGATCAGTTTCCTTGCCTACTGGTTCGGGATTGCACCGGAAGAAAAACAAACCGTTGTATCGCAAATGGCCCACAAGACATTCGGGAACGGGATATTGTATTATTTTGTCCAGGCAACAACTGCATTGATCCTTGTTCTGGCGGCAAATACCGGGTTTTCGGCATTCCCGCAGCTTGCTTTTAACCTGGCAAGGGATAAATTCATGCCGCGCATGTTTACGATCCGCGGCGACCGGCTTGGTTATTCGAACGGGATTATCTTTCTCGGCGTGGCTTCGATACTTTTGATCATTGCGTTCAGAGGCAATACGGAACGCCTTATTCCGTTATACGCGGTCGGTGTTTTCATTCCGTTTACGCTCGCGCAATGCGGTATGATAGTGAAATGGGTCCGCCAAAAACCAAAAGGGTGGATCGGAAGGATGTCCGTGAACTGTGTCGGTGCCTTTATTACATTCAGCGTTTTGGTGATTTTATTTATTACAAAATTCACCCAAGTTTGGCCGGTGCTCATTTTTTTACCGATTGTCATGAGTGTTTTCAAGAAAGTGAACCGGCACTACCAGGATGTCGGCGAGCAGCTCCGGACTGAAGGCATGTTCCAGGAAGAAATCCG
Source organism: Weizmannia acidilactici (assembly GCF_008974225.1). Classification (NCBI taxonomy): domain Bacteria; kingdom Bacillati; phylum Bacillota; class Bacilli; order Caryophanales; family Bacillaceae; genus Heyndrickxia; species Weizmannia acidilactici. Next base: position 89,633 of record NZ_BKZR01000008.1, read on the forward strand.
CGACAATGTCATCATTGTTCCGGTAGCCGGCATTACGACAGTGGTGGAACGGACGATTAACTATGCAAAATCTTTATCTGACCAGGTCATCGCAGTTTATGTCGCTTTTGACCACGAAGATGAAAAGAGAATGGAAGAAAAATGGGAAAAGTGGAATAACGGTGTCCGCCTTGTTACTTTGCATTCTTCATACCGGAGCATTATCCAGCCACTCTCGAAATTTTTGGAAATTATTGAGCGGAAAGCAAAGGAAAACAAATACCAGGTTATGGTTTTGATCCCGCAATTTATCCCGAAAAAACGCTGGCAGAACATTTTGCACAACCAATCCGCGCTCCTCATCCGGATGCGCCTCCTTTGGGAAAAAGACATCGTCGTCGCAACTTTGCCGTATCATTTTAAAAAGTAAAAGAAGGGGGCTGTCATCTCGGGCAGCCCCTTTCTTTACGGGCAAACTTTAGCTGGGACTGTAAAGATGCTGAGATCTTACGGCGGGATTTGTCTGTTGGTGCGTTCAAATAGACAAAATGCCGAGGAATCATACGGGAAATGTCTAATTGAAAGTCTCAAAAAGACAAAAGACCCCAGAGAGCGGTGCGAAATGTCTAATTGGCAGTTTTCAACAAGACAAAATGCCGGGAATCATACGGGAAATGTCTCTTAGCGGCATGACCAGCTTGTACTATCCACAAGCCCGCCGGCATTCCACAAAAAAAGCTGCGCAACGGTGCGCAGCCCAAACCTTATTGATAGACAAACAAAACAAACAAAACGACCGCTACGATGATACGGTAGACCGCAAACGGGATCAGCTTCACCTTGTTGATCAGTTTCAGGAAGAAGCGGATCGCAAGCAGCGCGAAAATAAAGGCACTGATGAACCCGACAATAAAAAACGGGATTGTTTGCGCCGTCACAGCATCCCAGTGCTTCACAAGCGAAAGAAAGCTGGCGCCGAACATGATCGGCACTGCCATAATAAACGTGAAATCCGATGCGGCCCGGTGGCTCAATCCGAGCAGGACGCCGCCCGAGATCGTGGAGCCGGAGCGGGAAAACCCCGGCCATAAGGACAGGCATTGGAAAAGCCCGATCAAAAACGCCTGCGTATACGTAATCTGATCAACTGTCTCCGTCTTCGGCCTGCGCGGGCGCAGCAAATCAGCGGCAATCATTAAAATCGCGCCGGCGACAAGGGCAAAGAGCACTGTTTTGATCGAAAACAAGTGGGAATCAATATAATTCTCGAACAAAAACCCGAGCACCGCCGCCGGAAGCAGCCCGACAATGACCTGGGTCAATTTCAGCCGTTCGCCGTACAACTGCTCTTTCGTTATATTTTTCTTCAGCCCGAGCAAATTCAGGAACCTGTCCCAAAATACGACAACCGCCGCCAAAATGGAGCCCATTTGGATGACAACTTTAAATACATTCGCAGCTTCAACACCATAAAGATGGTTCGATTTCAAAATCAGGTCGTCCACAATAATCATATGGCCGGTGGAAGAAACCGGGGCAAATTCCGTCAACCCTTCCACAAGCCCGAGGATTGCGGCGACAAACATGTTCCATAAATGCAAATGCGTCACCTCCAGACTTTTTTATTCTACCATGTACACCGGACAAAGCGAATAAAATTTTTTCACAAAACGATTATATGTACAAGCGGGCATTTTTAGAAATATCGGGATGGGTGCTGTGCATACCCCACAATAATTTCACGGCCGGATACTCGTTCAGCAAGTACCCACGCGATCTTTGAAAAATTATACGGACAGATTTTCCAGAAAATAAATTGATTTCTGCAATTATAAGTTGAAAATGTTTACAATACACTATAAGATGAATACAAAGAAGTTCAGGGAGGGGAAAAAATGCTCGGGAATCTCAGTTTTGGCGAAGTCTTGGTTATTCTTGTGGTGGCATTGTTAATTTTCGGCCCATCAAAACTCCCGCAACTCGGCAGGGCAGCCGGCCAGACGCTGCGCGAATTCAAAAAAGGTGTCCATGAGGTCATGGAAGATGAAGAAAAAACGAAGGTGAAAAAGAGCGAATCATAAACATGAGCCGCTGTCCCGGGCAGCGGCTGTTTTGCTGTTTGAAAAAAATATTTTAGCGGGCTTTAAATATGTTAAGATAAGAATAAAAGAGAAGCGGTTGTCTGAATGCTGAAGGGGGCAAAATCAATATTATGGAGGATCGTTTGTTTTCTTTTTTCCAAAGAAAAGGGGTAAGAAGGATCACCATCTTTGTGCTGATCGCGCTGGTGCTTTATCTTTTGCGTAGCATGATGGACTTGATCTTGCTTACCTTTATTTTTTCCTATTTGGTGAACAGACTGCAAAAAATCGTGACCAAATGGTTCCCGATGAACCGCAGACTGGCGGTTCTCATTTTGTACATTTTGATCGTCGGCGGACTCGCATTTGGGATCGTCAAATACTTGCCGATTTTAATCAATGAAATAACCCAGCTTGTCATGCAAATCTCCGACTTCTACACGAAGCCTCAGCACAACGAAATTTTAAATTACTTGGTAAAAAATATCCAGGAAAAGAAAGTTATGGATTACATGCAGCAGGGCGTTTCCATCCTGCTCGACTATTTCACAAGCGTCAGCAAAGTCAGCCTGCAAGTGTTGATGGCGATTATCCTCAGCCTGTTTTTCCTGCTCGAAAAAGACCGGATTATCCGCTTTACGAAGCAGTTTAAAACAAGCAAGCTTGCGGCGTTTTACGATGAAATGGAGTATTTCGGCATCAAATTTGTGGGAACATTTGGGAAAGTGATCGAAGCGCAGTTCATTATCGCGATCGTCAATTGCCTGCTCACTACGATCGGGCTGTGGATTCTCGGCTTCCCTCAGCTGTTCGGCCTGGCGATTCTTATTTTTGGGTTCGGTCTGATCCCTGTTGCCGGCGTATTCATTTCACTTATTCCGCTTTGCGTCATTGCCTACAGCATCGGCGGAGGGATGAAAGTACTGTACGTCCTCATCCTGGTTGTAATCGTGCACGCGGTTGAAGCGTATGTTCTAAATCCGCAGTTGATGTCATCGAAGACGAATCTGCCTGTCTTCTTTACATTTCTGATCTTAATCTTTTGCGAACATTTCTTCGGCGTGTGGGGGCTGATCCTCGGCATCCCGATTGTTATGTTCTTCCTCGACGTGCTGGAAGTTACCGGCCAGGATGCGCAGCAGAAAAGAAAATAAACACCATTGGGAGCTGCCCAAAAGCTCCATTAAAACAAGAAAACCTGTTGAGATAATCATTTTTCTCAACGGGTTTTTTCATTTAAAACAAATTTCCCCTGAGGAACCGGCACTGTGAAGTTTTATCATGACCGTCAGAGGAAAAAGAGATTTCTGGACAGCTTCCTGCAGCTTACAGGACCGCTGTTCTGCAAATTCCAGGATGAGACATCCACTATTGAAAATACGGATGATCGTGAAACAATAAAATGCAACCCAACATTTTTCTGAAAAAGTATTTTGCTCCTATAAACCGGCACCAGCCAACAGAAAAATTCCATTTATAAAAATATTGATGTTATTCAAATAGACTGATATACTCTAAAATAGAGAGTAGTGTCATGTTTCTAAAAAATGGAAGCGCATCATGAAGGAAAACAGCCGGGGAGGTGATGATGTGATCTCATTCCGTCATGTGAACAAGTATTACGGAAATTTCCATGTTTTAAAAGATATCAATCTCGAAGTCGATGAAGGGGAAGTTGTCGTGATCATCGGTCCTTCCGGGTCTGGGAAAAGCACGATGCTCCGCTGCATCAACCGGTTGGAAGAGATTACCGACGGCGAGCTTTTCGTCAGGAATATCAAAGTCAACGACAAAAAAACCAACATCAACGAACTGCGTAAAAATATCGGCATGGTCTTCCAGCATTTCAATCTGTATCCGCACCGGACCGTTTTGCAAAACATTACGCTGGCGCCGGTCAAAGTGCTCGGCATGAGCAAAGAGGAAGCGGAGAAAAAGGCCATGCATTACCTTGAAAGGGTCGGCATCCCGGATAAGGCGAATGCGTACCCTTCGCAATTATCGGGCGGTCAGCAGCAGCGTGTCGCGATTGCCCGGGGGCTTGCGATGGAACCGAGCATCATGCTGTTTGACGAACCGACTTCCGCGCTCGACCCGGAAATGATCGGGGAAGTGCTCGATGTTATGAAGTCACTTGCAAAAGACGGCATGACAATGGTGGTCGTCACGCACGAAATGGGATTCGCCCGCGAAGTGGCAGACCGCGTCATCTTTATGGACCAGGGGAAAATCATCGAAGACAATACGCCGGAAGCATTTTTCAAAAACCCGCGTGAAGAACGGGCGCGCACCTTTTTAAATCGTGTTCTCAATCATTAAATAAATATATAAGGGGGATTAGCATGGGAAAATTAAAGAAATGGTTCACAGTGGGCTTGGTTTTTGTTTTGGCGGCTGCTTTGATGGCGGGCTGCGGCAAGTCAAAAACGACAAGCAGCAGCGATCCGGTCCAGCAAATCAAGAAAAGGGGAAAAGTGGTTGTTGGGGTCAAATATGATACATATCTATTTGGCTACAAAGATCCGAAAACCGGAAAAGTGGAAGGCTTTGACGTGGACATTGCCAAAGCGATCTCCAAGAAAATTTTCGGCGACAAGGTAAAAGTGCAACTGAAGGAAGTCACGTCCAAAACGCGGATTCCGATGCTTCAAAACGGCGATGTCGACATGGTTGTCGCGACCATGACGATCACGCCGGACCGGAAAAAAGTGGTGGACTTCTCGGATGTTTACTTTGATGCCGGACAGTCGCTCCTTGTGAAAAAAGGCAGCAAGATTAAAAGCGTCAAAGATTTGACAAAAGGCACAAAAGTATTGACGGTAAAAGGTGCAACTTCCGGGGACAACGTCAAGAAAGCCGCACCGGATACGCAAGTGCTGGAATATGAAAACTATCAGGAGGCGTTCACGGCTTTGAAATCCGGAAAAGGGGATGCGCTGACAACCGACAACTCGATCCTTTACGGCATGGCTGCCCAGGATCCGAACTATCAGGTTGTTGGCGGGACATTCACAAATGAACCGTATGGCATCGCGATGAAAAAAGGCAATACGAAACTCGTGAAAGCCGTCAACAAAGCGTTGAAAGAACTGAAAGACAGCGGGGAATACGACAAAATCAAAAACAAATGGATCAAAGAACAATGATCAGGATAAGGGGTGGGCAAAATCGCCCATCCCTTTCCGCTAATGGAACATTAAAGGAGTGAAACAGGTATGCTTGATTTTTCGATCCTCACCGACAATTTCGACCTATACATGCAGGGTTTCGTCAACACGATTAAAATCAGCATTATCGGCCTCATCGCCAGTTTCATCCTCGGCAACATCATTGCCGTTTTCCGCCTTGCCCCTGTCAAGCTGCTGAATTTGATCGGTACCGTCTACGTGGAAGTTATCCGCAACATTCCATTAATCCTGACCGGTTTCTTTTTCTACAACGGGCTCAGTTATTTCCACATTAACTTCAGCGGATTTACCGCAGGCACCATTGCGCTTTCCATTTATACCGCCGCCTTTATCGCAGAAGCCGTGCGCGCCGGTATCCAATCGGTGGACAAGGGCCAGCTCGAAGCAGCGCGTTCCACGGGCCTGACGTATATCCAGGCGATGCGCTATGTGATCCTGCCGCAAGCGATCAAAATCGTCATCCCGCCGATTGGCAACCAATTCCTGAACCTGGTCAAAAACTCCTCCATCCTCGGGGTTTTCGCCGGTCTCGACCTTATGTACTACGCCGATATTATCCACGAAAAAACTTGGGTTACGTTTGATACGTATATTTTTGTCGGTATGTTTTACCTTGTCCTGACCATTCCGCTCAGCCTGCTCGTGAATTTCTTGGAACGCCGGCTGGCAAAGACCGATTAATCTTACAAGGAGGGGGAACATCATGGACTTTGCCGGAGCATATTCAAGCAGTAATTTGATTTATTTGCTGCAGGGCTTTGCGGTTACTTTGAAAGTTGCCATTGTCGCGATTGTGTTAAGCTTCATTTTCGGCTGCATACTCGGCATTTTGCGCTACGCAAAAATCCCGGTGGTATCTCACGTGGTGGCGCTTGTGGTCGAAGTAATCCGGAACCTGCCGCTTATTTTAATTATATTTTTTACATATTTTGCCCTGCCGGAAATCGGCATCAAAATGAGTGTCACGATGGCTGCAATTGCGGCTTTGACCGTGTTTGAATCGGCGATGATTGCCGAAATTGTACGCGGCGGTTTGAACTCGATCCCAAAGGGGCAGATCGAAGCCGCCCGTTCGTCAGGCCTCAGTTATATCCAAACGCTGTGGTACATTATCTTGCCGCAGGCTTTGAAAAAAATGATCCCGCCGCTCGTGAGCCAGTTCATCTCACTGTTAAAAGACACTTCGCTTGCAATCATCATCTCGCTGCCGGAACTGTTGCATAATGCAAAAGGCGTCTACAGCGGGGAAAGCGGTGCGAAATACATCATCCCGATCCTGCTGCTCGCCGGATTTATGTATTTTATTGTCAACTACCTGTTGTCGATTTTGGCGCGGAGGTTGGAAAAACGCCTCGATCCGGACCGCTCCGCCGCCAAACAGCTCGCCAACACAACCGAAAACTTGCTTTAACGGTATCCCGGCTTTTGGGATACCCTTTTTGGTTTTGGACATCTTGAACAAGGCCTTCTCAAGCACTTGCAGTTACAACCCGCTTCGGAGCAAACCCACCGTGCAAAACCAGGCCTTTTACAGGGGCGCAATAGAATATTTCAATGTGTAAATTTTTCAAAACAGCCTTTAGAAGCTTGCTAAGGTTCATAACGAGGCAAAAAATAAGTGTGAACGTACCTTATAAGCCATCTAAGGTCTATTGAGAAGAAAAAATAAGCTTCGAACGTCCCTTATAAGCAAGCTAAGGACCATTGGGAGGAAGAAATAAGCTTCGAACGTACCTTATAAGCCATCTAAGGTTCATTGAGAGGAAGAAATAAGCTTCGAACGTACCTTAGGAGCAAGCTAAGGACCATTGGGAGGAAGAAATAAGCTTCGAACGTACCTTAGGAGCAAGCTAAGGACCATTGGGAGGAAGAAATAAGCTTCGAACGTCCCCTTATAAGCAAGCTAAGGACCATTGGGAGGAAGAAATAAGCTTCGAACGTCCCTTATAAGCCATCTAAGGTCCATTTCGGGTCAAAACCGACATTGAAACAGCTGTAAATGGGCACATTATTTCGGCAAAAAACAGTCGGTTTTTTTCAAATTACTCCAGATTTTTCACGAAAAATTAAGCATATGCACTGTATATTACGAATAATGATGCTCTTTGGTGGCTTGACATGGAGCCTCTGTGGGCATGGCTTGATGGCGATGCGATGGGGTTAGGAGAAAAAAGAAAATCGCCAAAGCTAACTAGCCTACCATGTTCACCACTCCATATCAAGCCGTGTATTGAATATTATACATCTGGAATAATTTGAATATCACAATCTGAAATAATGTGGAAATTCACAAAATGGTCTTGACAACGCCCGAAAAGGCCATTTCGCAGCAAAGCCACCAGCGAACATGTCATTATAAAAGCCCAAAAACCAACTCGAACCAACCCAAAGCGGTCTTGAAAAAAGTAAACTGCCCCAGCCTGTATCGCCGGGGCAGCACCAAACTCATTACCACCCGATCGGAGCTCCATCGCTTCTTGGGTCGGTTCCCCCGATCCGGAACTCGTTTTCATCAATTTGAATGGCATGCGCCTGGCCCATCACACCGTCAAAATCTTTGACTTTTTTTACAGAATGTCCAGCATCGGCCAATTGCTTCAAAACTTCGTCGCCCACACGCGCTTCCACTTTTAAATCATTGGAAGCTTCCCCCCAGGTCCGTCCCCACACAAAACGCGGTTCACTGACGGCCTGCTGCGGATCCATCCCGTAATCAATCATTCTTGTAATCACAGCCGTCTGTGTCTGCGGCTGGCCTTCGCCTCCCTGTGTCCCGTACAAAATTGCAGGTTTTCCGTCCAAAAAGGCCATCGCAGGCATCAGCGTATGGAATGTCCGTTTGTGCGGCTCAAGACGGTTCACATGCTGCGGATCTAAAGAAAAATAAGACCCCCTGTTTTGCAGCAGGATGCCGGTGCTGCCGGCCACCACTCCGGAGCCGAACTCAAAATAAAGACTTTGGATAAACGAAACGGCATTTCCATCTTCATCAACCACCGCTGCATAAGCGGTATCGCGCCCGAGCGGCTCAGATTCCGCTTCAGCTGCCCGGTTCCGGTCAATTGCTGCGGCAAGCTGGGCCCCGTATGCTTTGCTCAGCAATTGATCTAACGGAATATCATAAAATTCCGGATCCGTCAGCACTTGGTCGCGGTCGCGGAAACTTTTTTTCAAAGCTTCCGCCAGCAAATGAAAATAATCAAACGAGCGCGGATGTATGGAAGAAAAATCAAAATGTTCCAATATATTAAGCGCCATCAACGCGGAAAAACCTTGCGAATTCGGCGGTAACTGGTAAATGGTATAACCGCGGTAATCGGTCGAAATCGGATCCACCCAGTCCCCGTGATGGTCGGCAAAATCATCGATTGTTAAGTAACCGCCGTTTTCTTTTAAATAAGAAACGATTTCCTTTGCGATACCGCCTTTATAAAATGCATCGCGCCCCAGTTCGGCGATTTGCTGCAAAGACCGGCCGAGCTCTTTTTGGACGAACCGGGAACCCGGCGCAGGGATTTGCCCGCTTGGAAGATAGATGTCGCATCCCGGCCGGCTGCCTGCCAATGCCCCGTAAGCAGTCCGGGTGTTTTTCGCCTGGTGCGTGGACAAGGGAAAGCCGTTTAAAGCATAACCGATCGCCGGCTCCAGCACGTCCCCTAGCTGCAGCCGCCCGTAAGTTTTTAAAATTGCATCCCAGCTGTCCACCATACCGGGCACCGTGATACAGCTCCTTGTTCCCCTCAACGGGATCGACTGTTCCCCTTCGTAACACGATAAGTTTACCTGATAACCGCTGCGTCCGCTCCCGTTAAAGGCATTGAGACGCTGTTCAGCTTCATTCCAGATCAGCCAAAAAGAATCACCGCCAAGCCCTGTCATATGCGGATAGACAACAGCCAAACACGCGCTCACAGCAACCGCTGCGTCAAAAGCATTTCCCCCCTTTTCCAATATTTTTGCCCCTGCCATGGAAGCCAAATAATGCGGGCTGACAACCATCGTTTTCGTGCCAATGACCGGTTTACTCCCCATTTTTTTACTCCTTTCTCGAATCATCTTGTAATAAATTTTAAATCATTTGGAAATATCAGTATAGTCTAATTCTATATTTTTAACGCGCATAGCAGACATGGAGTATTTTGTTTGGGCCAATAAGAATAAGAAGCTACCTGCCAGTAGCAATATGCCGGATATGTAAAACCCAATTTCGATTTTGCCGGTTAATTCCGCAAAATATCCTGTAATATATGGCGCGAAAATAGAGGATAACATCCCCGCGAAATTAAAGATGCCGTAAGCACGGGCATACATATGCGCAGGTGTATTGTCCGCCACAAAGGAGATTAAAACAGGATCAAGCGCAAGTTTTCCAATAAGGCCGTAAATCACTAGACCTGCCAGCATCAAAAAATAACTATGGACATACGGAATCATAAATTGGCAAATAGCACCACACAATGCAAGAACGAGAATGAGCGGCTTCTTATTTTTAACCTGGTCCGAAAGATGACCGAAGAAAATAGCACCAGGGATAGACGCCCATGGTACAAGCGATGCAATAATCCCCGTTTTAGAAGCATCGATTCCTCTTGCTGTCTGCAAGTAGTATGGAAGCCAGGTCATCATACTGAAAAAACCGTATAGCGAGCAGAAAATTAAGATATAAGTCAAAATGTGATTGCGGCTGAAGAGTACTCTTATATTTTGGATTTCATGAAAATTTGACGGTTCTTGCAAATGTGTCGTATGGTTTTTAGTATCTTTTATAAAGATGCCGATAAGCGCTGCAACGAAAACTGTTAAAATCCCAAACAAATAGAAGGAAAACTGCCAATCTTTTTTTAATGTAAAGGTAAAGTAACTGGATGCGATAAAGCCTAAGGAAATCCCCAACGCCATTCCGCTGTTAATCATTGCGGATGAAATCCCCCGGTATTTTTTAGGAATGCTGTTGGAAGAGATGCCGTATTGCGGTCCGTAATAAGTCCCTTCACCTAAGCCGGTCAATGCCCTCACCAAAAGAAATACAAGAAAACCGGGAGCCAGGCCGCTTAAAAAAGTACCGATGCCAAATAATACATATCCACTGACCAAGATTTTTAATCTTCCAAACCGGTCGGCCAGAAAGCCTGCAGGAATTTGCATAAAAGCATAGGTAATAAAAAATACGGTTGACATCAATCCGAGTTCGCTTTTTGACAGCCCCCATTCACTTTGGATCGTACCCATAACCGGGGATAAAATATTGCGGTCAGCATACATAAAAGCCCAGCCCAGTGAAAAAAGGATAATTAATAAAATTGGATGGTTTTTCTTCATGATTTTCCTCCTCTTTTTTTGTGTAAAATTATGTAACATAAAATCCAAAAAGAAACGTTTTTCCTTTTTTCACGTAATGTAATATCACATCAAAAAATTGTCAATGAATGCCTGTTTTAAAACGATTCCTTCACCATACACTTTCCTTTCTTTTTGTAAGAGAAAGAGGGCATTTTTGCTGCAAACTGTAATCTAACAAAGAAATGAAAACGAAACCACAATAAATTTTGAAGTAATTAAAATATTTTTATTATTTTTTAGTTGAACGTACAAATAAATTTATATATATTTAGTCATATAGAAAGCAGGAGTTGCATTTTGATTGCAAATCGTAATGGGAAATGGGGGATTCGGATGTCGGATTGTATGGACGATATTGACCGCCAAATTATCCAGATTTTGATCCAAAATGGGAGAATTTCTTACACGAATTTGGCGAAAGAAGTGAATTTGTCACGGGTTGCCGTGCAGGCACGCATCAATACGCTTATTGAAAACGGCGTTATAGAACGGTTCACCGCTGTGATTAACCCGGAGAAAACGGGCATCACCGTTTCTGCCTTTTTTAATGTCGAAGTCGAACCGAAACATCTGCAGGAAGTCGCCGCCATTTTGGCCGAAGAACCGGCAGTTTCAAGCCTTTATCACATGACAGGCCCAAGCAAGCTCCATATGCACGGCTTGTTCAAAGACAACCGGGAAATGGAGGCGTTTTTGGAAGAAAAACTGTATCCGCTGCCGGGGATCACGAGCGTGGATTGCCAAATTTTAATCAAACGCTACAAAAGCAGGATCGGCATGAAACTGTAATTTCGAGGAGGTTATGTTTTGGAAAAGAAACAAAACGCGTATGTCCAGCTGGCGATGGCCATGCTCCGTACCGGCATTCTCGGATACGGCGGCGGCCCGTCCGTTATGCCGCTGTTCCGATATGAAGCGGTTACGCGCTACAAATGGACAGATGATGAAGAATTTGGGGAAATATTGGCGATTGCGAACGCTTTGCCGGGGCCCATTGCCACAAAAATGGCGGCATACTTGGGCTATAAATTGAAAAAAACAAGCGGTGCGGTGGTGGCCGTTTTATTTCATATTTTTCCAAGTAGTATCGCTATGATTGCTTTATTGTCGCTTGTCACCGTCTTAAGCCATTCCAAGGTTGTTATCGGGATGATCGCCGGTGTCATGCCCGTCGTTGCGGTGATGCTGGGCGAGATGGCTTACAATTTTGGAGAAAAAACGGTTAAAGGCTTGGGAACTGTATTTGGGATTGCGATGTTTGCGGTTTCTTTTCTCCTGCTGGAAACCGTCCATATCCATCCGGCGATTGTCATTATGATTTTTTTGGCATATGGGAGTGTCCACTTCCGGCTGGCTGGGAAGCGGGAAAATCGTGAAAAAGAAAGGGATGTCGCAGGATGAGGGTATGGATTCAGTTAATGGTTGGTTTTTTTATTGCAAATGTGCTCGGATACGGCGGGGGGCCGTCATCGATTCCGTTGATGTATAATGAAATTGTTTCTCATTACCATTGGCTCAATGACAGCGAATTTTCCAATATGCTGGCGCTCGGCAATGCACTCCCGGGCCCGATCGCCACAAAAATTGCAGCTTTTGTCGGCTACGGTGCAGGCGGATGGGTTGGCCTGTTTGCTGCTTTGGCCGGCACGATCCTCCCGTCAGCCGTTGCGCTCATCTTGTTATTAAAAGTTTTACATAAGTACCGCCAGTCTCCGGTTGTAAAAGGCATGTCCCTTTTGGTGCAGCCGGTGATCGCCATCATGATGGCCGTCCTGACGTGGCAGATGGCGAAAAACTCCATTGCGCAAATCGGCATATGGCAGGCGCTCGGCATTGCCGCTGTCGCCTTTTGGGCCATGCAAATCCGCAAAATCCACCCCGCTCTTGTAATTGTCGCGGCATTTGCATACGGCGGCATCGTCCTCAGCCATGTTGTATAAAGAACGGGGTTGTCAAAGGCAACCCCGCATTATTTTTTCGCGGGAGTGCGTTCCATACAAAACTGATTTATTAGACCTTTTCGCTGATATATTAAGTATTCCCGCTGATTTCTAGGAGAAGTCCGCCGATTTCTCCCCGGTTTCCGCTGATTCCGCGGTACAGAGTGGGGCGGTGGTTCCAAAAATTCTAAGTTCGGACCCATTATTTGGAAATTAAGCAAAGGGTACACATCTTATTCCTCTGTTTTTCATGTCAACGCTGATTCTTTGGGCCTTCCTGCTGATATGTTAAGTATTCCCGCTGATTTCTAGGAGAAGTCCGCCGATTTCTCCCCGGTTTCCGCTGATTCCACGGTACAGAGTGGGGCGGTGGGTCAAAATTTCTGAGTCCAGAGCTGTTTATCTGTAATTTGACCGATCCTCTAACGTTTCAATTTCATTCAATTTGTTAGCTTCGCTGATTCTTTGGGTCTTCCCGCTGATATGTTAAGTATTCCCGCTGATTTT